>NZ_JBGFFF010000003.1:0-98960 GCF_056175785.1 Acidovorax sp. LjRoot204 | reverse complement strand
GTGCAGTGCAATCACTTCCAGCAGGCGGTCGGCCAGTTCCTTGCCCGTGGGCGGCATGCCCTTGTGGAACGAGCCTGCGGGCGGCTGGGTGTGGGGCAGGTGGTCGGCTTCCACGCCTTGGCCAAACAGCTTGCGGTTGGCCACGATGCCGCCCACCGAGATGCCGCCAAAGTTCACGCCGTGGTAGCCCTTTTCGCGGCCGATGAGGCGCGTCTTGGTGCCCTGGCCCTTGGCGCGCCAGTAGGCGCGGGCCATCTTCAGAGACGTGTCGGCCGACTCGGAGCCCGAACCGGTGAAGAACACATAGTCCAGCCCAGCAGGCGTCAGTTCCTTCACGCGGTTGGCCAGCTCGAACGACAGCGGGTGGCCAAACTGGAAAGCGGGTGCGTAGTCCAGCTTCATCGCCTGCTTGCCGATGGCTTCGGCGATCTCGCGGCGGCCATGGCCCAACCCGGAGCACCACAGGCCCGACAGGCCGTCAAAAATCTTGCGGCCTTCGCTGTCGGTGAAATAGGCGCCGCTGGCCTCCACGATCATGCGCGGGTTGGCCTTGAACTGGCGGTTGGCCGTATAGGGCATCCAGTGCGCGTCCAGCCACTCGGCGTCCATGCGGGGGCCTTCGGCGCCAGCGGCGGGTTTTTCGATGTTGACGAAGCTCATGGGGTTCTCCAGTGCAAAGGCGGCGACAAAAAAGCGGACAGCCCCAGCGGCCTGGGGCTTGACGTAGGGCATTGTTGCGCCGCCTGTTAATCTCTCAAATAATCCAATATCAATGTTTACTTGACGATTTATGCAAGTAAAAGACCCGATTCCATCCCCCCAAGCTTCAGTGCCCGCAGTACCGGGCAAACACCGCGCTGTGCTGGGCCAGCTCAGCGACATGGACCTGCGCCTGCTGCAGGTGTTCAAGAGCGTGGTGGAGTGCGGCGGCATGTCGGCCGCCGAGCTGGAGCTGAACATCGGCACCAGCACCGTCAGCCGCCACATCAAGGACCTGGAAGCCCGCCTGGGCCTCACGCTGTGCCGCCGGGGGCGGGCGGGGTTTGCGCTGACTGCCGAGGGGCAGCGGGTGTATGACGAAACCCTGCGCCTGCTGGCCTCGGTGCGCAGCTTTCGCGACAGCGTGGACGACATCCACTCGCGCATGGGCGGGCAGCTGGCCGTGGCGGTGTTCGACAAAACCGCCAGCAACCCGGCCGCCCGCATTGGCGAGGCGATTGCCGCCTTCACCGCCCAGGCCCCCGATGTGCAACTGCAACTGCATGTGGGCTCCATCAACGCCATCGAGCGCGGTGTGATCGACGGCAGCTACCAGGTGGGCATCATCCCCGCGCACCGCAGCTCGCAAAGCCTGGCCTACGCCGACCTGTTTGGCGAGACCATGCTGCTGTATTGCGGCGCGGGCCACCCGCTGTTTGGGGCGTCATCGCCTCCGGCCGACTGGCATGCCGTGCGCGGCTACCAGTTTGCGGGGCTGGGCTACCACTCGCCCAATATGGAGTTGAGCCATCAGGCCCGGCTGCAGCGTGCGGCCACGGGGTTTGACCAGGAGTCCATCGCCACGCTGATCCTGTCGGGCCGCTTTCTCGGGTTCTTGCCCGACCACTACGCCGAGGCCTTCGAGCGCCAGGGCCGCATGCAGGCGGTGAACCCGTCGCTGTTCCACTACCACTGCCAGTTTGTGAGCCTGATGCGCCGCTCCCCCGCCCCCGCCCGCGCGGCGCAGGCGTTTGCGCAATGCCTGGAGGATGCGCACCGGCCCGGTCGCTGACAGGGGTATTGCGGGGCTGCGGCTTGCCAGCCGCCGCGGCGCGGCGGACAATTCGCCTTCTTTGCAACATTGTGTGACATCGGGAGCAGCGCCCATGGCCAGCATTTCCTCCATCGGCAGTTCAGGCCTCCAGGCCGCCCAGTTGCGGCTGGACGCGTCGGCCAACAACGTGGCCAACATGAACACCCCCGGCTACCGCCGCGAGGTGGTTGCACAAGAAGAAGTGGCCGAAAGCGCCGGCGTGCGAGCCACCGTGCAGCGCGAACAGGACGCCAAGGGCGTGGCGCTGGAGCAAGAGGCGGTGGAGCAGATGTCGGCCACTTACGCGTTCAAGGCGAATCTGCAGACCATCAAGACGCAGGACGAAATGATGGGCTCCTTGCTGGATGTGAAAGCCTGAGCGCTGCCCATTCACCGCCTGTTTGTGTTCCCACCCCCATGCCCCGCCGGTCGGGGCATGTTCGTTTCTGGCGCAGGCAGAGAGGACTGCCCGCTATCAGTTGGTATCGGCCAGCCCCGCCAGGCGCTGGACCAGCCAGCGTTGAAAGGCCAAGCCCGTGGCGGTGCGGCTGCGCAGTGGAATGGCGTACATGGCGGTACTCCTTGTCGTGAGTTTGTTCAGGCGCCCTGGATGGCGGGATTGCTGTGGGGCGATGGGGTAGCGCTTTGGCGTGCAGCGCGCCGACCAGCCCGGTCCCACGCCTTTTCATGGAAGAAGAAGGCCACCGCCTGCACCGTGGGCTCCAGCAGGCTCAGGGTGAGCGAGGCCCACAGGTTGCCGGTGACGGCATAGGCCACCAGGGCGGCCACGCAGATGTGGATGAGGTAGTAGCTGCCCGTCTTCATCAGCATGATTTGGTTCTGGCGGGCAACGCGGCGGATGAGGGACATGGCGGACTCCTTGGTTCAACAGAGCCTGCAGCGGTGCAGCAGGGATGGTTGAATGGTAGTGATTCGCAATAGCGAAAGCCAATTGATCATCGCTAAGGCGCAGATAGCCGCTATCCAATGACGCCTTGCGAAGCGCCACAGCGCCTATCCCAAACAGACTGGTTCTGCGCGTGAACTAGTTCACGTTCCGCCACTGAAAAAAGCCGCTGCCACCAAAGCCCCCGTTGCTATGATGGCCGCTCTTTTCAACCCCCTCTTTTGCTTTGGGAGCACACATGGCCCTCATGGACTTCATCAAGAAACAGTTCATTGACATCATTCAGTGGACCGAAGAGGGGGACGGCACGCTGGCCTGGCGCTTCCCCATGCGCGACATGGAAATCCAGAACGGCGGCACGCTGGTGGTGCGCGAGTCGCAGATGGCCATCTTCGTGAACGAAGGCCAGGTGGCCGACGTGTTTGGCCCCGGCACCTACAAGCTCACCACGCAGACGCTGCCGGTGCTCACGTACCTGAAGAACTGGGACAAGCTCTTCGAGTCCCCCTTCAAGAGCGATGTGTACTTCTTCAGCACGCGCCAGCAGATCGACCAGAAGTGGGGCACGCCCCAGCCCATCACGATCCGCGACAAGGACTTTGGTGCCGTGCGACTGCGCGCGTTCGGCAACTACGCCTTCCGCATTGCCGACCCCAAGCTGTTCCACACCGAAATCTCGGGCACGCGCGAGTCCTACCCCGTGGCCGACCTCGAAGGCCAGCTGCGTGGCCTGGTGCTGCAGAACATCAGCAACGCCATTGCGGGCAGCGGCCTGCCGTTCCTGGACCTGGCGGCCAACCAGGTCATGTTTGCCGATGCGCTGACCAAGGAACTCGCGCCGATCTTTGCCAAGCTGGGCATCCTGATCGAGTCCCTCACGGTGCAGAACGTCTCGCTGCCCGAAGAGCTGCAGAAGATCCTCGACCAGAAGATCGGCATGGGCATGGTGGGCAACGACATGGCCAAATTCATGCAGTACCAGACGGCGCAGGCCATCCCCAAATTTGCCGAGGGCGCGGGCAACGGTGGCGGTGTGGCGGGTGACGCCATGGGTCTGGGCGCGGGTGTGGCGCTGGGCCAGGTGCTCGCGCAGAACCTGCAGCAGGGCCTGCAAGGCGGAGGCGCAGCAGCCCAGGCAGCGCCCGCAGCGGCGGCCGCTGCAGTGGGCGTCAAGCCCGAAGACGTGATGGCCACGCTGGAGAAGCTGGGCGAGCTCAAGTCCAAGGGCATCCTCACGCAGGAAGAGTTCGACGCCAAGAAGGCCGAACTGCTCAAGAAGCTCGTCTGATCGATCGGATCGATTGCTATCATAAAAATAGCTGCTTGCGCTGGAGGGATAAGCGCTAGAGGCCAATAGGGCTTCAAAGCCGTTTAGCGCGGCGCGGGCAGAACACTCCACACGATGGCCACCGACCCCACCCAGCGCTATTACCGCGCGCCCTGCCCCGGCTGTGGCGCGCCGGTGGAGTTCAAGAGCGCGCAGTCCACCCATGCCGTCTGCGGCTACTGCCAGAGCACCGTCGTGCGCAGTGGCGATGTGCTCACGCGCCTGGGCAAGATGGCCGAGCTGTTCGACGACCACAGCCCGCTGCAGCTCATGGCCAGCGGGCGCATCCAGCTCGACGGCAAGGACGTTCCCTTCACCCTCATCGGCCGCCTGCAATACAAGGGCGACGCGGGCGTGTGGACCGAATGGGCGGCCTTCCTGAATGACGGCACGCTGGCCACGCTGGGCGAAGACAACGGTGCCTATGTCTTCACCCGGCCCATCGACCCCGGCCGCGAGATGCCTGCGCCCGAGCGCTTTCGCATCGGCACCACCACGGCCATCAACGGCAAACCCTACAGCGTGGCCTACACCGGCCAGGCACAGCTGATCTCGGCCCAGGGCGAGCTGCCCAAACTACCGCCGCTGGGCCAGCCCTTCGGCATGGTCGAGTTGCGCAGTGCCGACGGCGAAGTGGTCAGCATCGACTACGGCCACACCCCGCCCAATGTGGAGCGTGGCAAGGCAGTGCTCCTGGAAGACCTGCAGCTGCAGGGTCTGAAGGACGAATCGGCCAAGGACGAAAAAGGCCGCCAGTTCAACTGCCCGCACTGCGGTGCGCCGGTGCAGGTACAGCTGTCCACCTCCAAGAGCATCACCTGCGGCTCGTGCGCCAGCATCATCAGCCTGGACAGTGGCGTGGGCGGAGAGTTGCGCTCGGCGGAGCAGGACGAACCCGTCCAGCCCCTGATCCCGCTGGGCAGCAAGGGGCAGCTGCAGGGCGTGCACTGGCAGGTGGTGGGCTTTCAGCACCGGATGGGCGTGGAGCCCGGCGATGACGAGCACTTTGGCTGGAGCGAATACCTTCTCTACAACCAGAAGCGTGGCTTCGCGTTCCTGGTCGATTCCGAAGAAGGCTGGAGCATGGTGCGCCCCACCACCGGCGCGCCGCAGATGGCAGCCACGGGTCGCTCCGCCACGTACATGGGCACCAAGTACGACCTCAAGTACACCTACGAGGCCGAGACCACCTATGTGCTGGGCGAGTTCTACTGGCAGGTCACGCGCGGCCAGAAGACCACCAACCGCGACTTTGCGAGCGCCAAGGGCCTGCTGTCGATGGAGCAGAGCCCGAACGAGATCACCTGGTCTGCGGGGGACAAGCTGTCCAGCGACACGGTGGCCAAGGCGTTCAAGCTGGACGACAAGAAAGATGTCCTGAAGCGCGACGACCCTGGCCCGTTCGTGGCCAAATCCGGCCTGGGCTGCGGCACCATCATCATCATCGCCGTGGTGATCCTGATCCTGCTCATCTTGCTCAGCCGTTGCTCCAGCTGCGATCCCCGGGTCGAAAACTGTTCCTCGTCCTCCAGCTACCGCAGCTCGGGGGGCTCGTACGGCGGATATTCATCGGGCGGCAGCCACAAGTAGTGCGGCGCTTGCTTCTGTTCATCCGCCAGCCACACTCACCGACACCACGTTTCAAGGAGATCACACCATGATGGGATTCGAATGGCTCAAACCCGCGGCATTTCTCGGGTCCATCCTCTACGCCATCATTGGCGTCATCATCTTCTGGCTGGCCTTTGTCATCGTGGACAAGATCACGCCCTATGACCTGTGGCGCGAGATCGTCGAAAAGCAGAACCAGGCCCTGGGCCTGGTGGTGGCCGCGATGTGCCTGGGCATCAGCATCATCGTGGCGGCTGCCATCCATTGACGCATTGACGCGTTTTCGAGCCCCTACCGCCTGAATGAACGAAGCGGCGCACCCGGCAGGGTGCGCTGACCGCTGCCTTGTCGTCTCCCACCCCGTCTCCCGTCGCGCCCGCGCCTGCGGTGCCGCCCCCATCCTCTGGCCCCCGCCCCATCGACATCGCGCTGCTCATCAGCGTGTTTGTGGTGGCAGCCTGCGGCCTGCTGTACGAGCTGGCCGCCGGGGCGCTGGCCTCCTATGTGCTGGGCGACTCGGTGCTGCAGTTCAGCACCATCATCGGCACCTACCTGTTTGCCATGGGCCTGGGGTCGTGGCTGTCGCGTTACTTCGAGCGGCAGCTGCCCGCGCACTTCCTGCGCATCGAGCTGCTGGTGGCGCTGATCGGCGGCGCGCTGCCAGCCACGCTGTTCCTCGCCAATGCGTATGCGCCGGGTGCGTTCCGGTTCCTGCTGTACGGCATGGTGCTGATGGTGGGCACGCTGGTGGGGTTGGAGATTCCGCTGGTCATGCGCATCCTCAAACGCAACGTGGTGCTCAAGGACCTTGTCTCGCAGGTGCTCACGTTCGACTACCTGGGCGCGCTGGCGGTGTCGCTGGCGTTTCCGCTGCTGCTGGTGCCGCACCTGGGGCTCATCCGCACGGGGTTGTTGTTCGGGCTGATGAATGCCGCAGTGGCGCTGTGGGCGGTGTGGCTGTTCCGGCATGAGCTGCGGCGCCTCCAAGCCCATTTGTTCGCCTGCCTGATGGTGGTGGGCCTGCTGCTGGCGGGACTGGCGGGGTCTGAGCAGATCACGAGCTTTGCCGAAGACAAGTTCTACCAGGACCGCATCATCTTCACCACGGCCACGCCCTACCAGCGCATTGTGGTCACGCAGGGCCGCTATGGCCACCGGCTGTACCTCAACGGCAACCTGCAGTTCTCCGAGTCCGACGAATACCGCTACCACGAGGCTCTGGTGCACCCCGCCATGGCCGCGCATGGGGCGCCCAAGCGGGTGGCGGTGCTGGGCGGCGGCGACGGCATGGCGGTGCGCGAGATCCTCAAGTACCCCTCGGTCGAGTCCGTCACCCTGGTCGAGCTGGACCCGGCCATGACGCGCATCTTCAGCGAGAACCCCACGCTGGCAAAGCTCAACGGCCACGCGCTGCAAAACCCCAAGGTGACCATCGTCAACACCGATGCCTTTGGGTGGCTGCAGCAGGGGACGGACCTTTTTGACGTGATCGTGGTGGACTTCCCCGATCCCACCAACTTCTCCATCGGCAAGCTATACACCAACAGCTTTTATGCGTTGCTGGACAAGCGGCTGGCGGCCAGTGGCTACGCGGTGGTGCAGACCACCTCGCCGCTGGTGGCGCGCCAGAGCTTCTGGACGGTGGTGCAGACCATCGAATCCGTGGGTCTCTCGACAGCGCCGTACCACGCCCATGTGCCCAGCTTTGGCGAATGGGGCTACGTTATTGCCAGCCGCAGGCCCTGGCGCCTGCCCGATGCCTTGCCGCCGGGGCTGCGGTTTTTGAGCCCACCGTCGCTGCCGCTGCTGTTCGACTTTCCGCTCGACATGGCGCGGGTGCCGGCCGACGTGAACCGCCTGTCCAACCAGGCCCTGGTGCACAGCTACGAGCGCGAATGGGGCAAGGTGGTGGCGCATTGAGTCGCCGTTTGCCAGGGCCCCAACAGGCATTCGCCGAGCAATTTGCAGGGGTTCTGCCCGCTGGCATGGGCAGCACAATCGGCTACAAAGCTGTCAAGACCTGATCGCCGTGGGCGCCCCCGATGCTGGACCTTTTTTTCCTTTCTGACGCACAGCCCTATCCGCTGCTTTGGGCGCAGCACGATCCCTGGCTGGTGACGCTGTCGGTGGGCATGGCGGTGCTGGCCTCCGTGCTGGCGCTGCAGATGGCGGGTCTGGCCCGCCGCGCCGACACCCGGTTCATGCGCCAGATGGCGCGGGGGTCCGGGGCGATGGCGCTGGGCGGCGGCATCTGGTCCATGCACTTCATCGGCATGCTGGCTTTCACGGTGTGCGCGCGGGGCCAGTTTGATGCGTGGACCACCGTGCTGTCCCTGCTGCCCAGCGTGGGCGCGTCGTGGGTGGCGCTGGGCTTGCTGATGCGCCGCGAGATCAGCCGCTCCGCCCTGGTGGTGGGTGGGGTGCTGGTGGGCGCTGGCATTGGCGCCATGCACTACATCGGCATGGCAGCATCGCAGTGGGCGCCTGTCATGCGGTACGACCCTTGGGGGTTTGCCGCCTCGGTGCTGGTGGCCGTGTTGCTGGCCATCGTGGCCCTGTGGGTGCGGTTTGGGCTGGAGCGCGTGGTGCGTTGGCGCGCCCGGTGGCTCAATGCGGTGGCCGGTGTGGTCATGGGGCTGGCGATTGCGGGCATGCACTACACCGGCATGGCGGCCTTGCGTTTCATTGACGCCCCCAACGAGCTGGAACTGCTGACTGCGGCCGATGGCGCGCCCCTGGCACTGGCCGTTGCTGCAGTGGCGTCGGGTATCGGGCTGCTGGTGATCGCCATCAACGCGGGCTTGCGTTACCGGCAGATGTTCCTGCAGATGCGCCAGAGCGAGTCCCGCTTGCGCGCCATTGCCGACACCGCCGTGGACGGCATGGTGATGATCGATGCGCAGGGCCGTGTGCAGTCCTTCAACGCAGCGGCCGAGCGCATCCTGGGCTGGCGTCCCGACGAAGTGGTGGGCCAGAACGTGTCCATGCTCATGCCCGAGCCCGACCGCTCGCGCCACGACACCTACCTGCAGCGCTACCTGCAAGGCCAGGGCGGTGGCGTGGTCGGCGCCAACAGCCGCGAGGTGCTGGCTTTGCGGCCCGATGGCAGCACCGTGCCCATTCGCATTTCCATAGGCCGCGTGCCGCTGGATGGCGCGCCGGTGTTCGTAGGCTTCATCAGCGACCTGACACAGCGCCGCGCCATGGAGCAGGAGCTGCAGGCCAGCGAGCAGCGCCTGCGCTCGCTCATGGCTAACATTCCGGGCGTCACTTTCCGATGCCGGCACGATGCCGACTGGACCATGCTGTTCATCAGCGATGCGGTGACCGCACTCACGGGCTGGTTGCCGCAGGACTTTCTGGACGGCCGTATCAACTTCACCCAGCTCACGCTGCCCGAAGAGGTGGACCGCCTGTGGGCGGAAGTCTCCATGGCCATCCAGGAGCACCGGCCCTACCACGTGGAGTTTGGCCTGCGGGACCGTGACGGGCGCCTGCGCTGGGTGTCGGAAAGCGGCCGCCCCGTGGCCGGCGATGATGGCCAGGTGTTGTGGATCGACGGCGTCATCATGGACATGACCGTCTTTCGCGAGCGCAACGCCGAGTTCGAGAGCACGGTGCGCGCCATCAACCGCGCGCTCGCGGTGGTGGAGTTCGACATGCAGGGCCATGTGCTCAACGCCAACGCCAACTTTCGAGAACTCATGGGCTACCGGCTGGAAGAGATCGTGGGCCAGCACCACCGCATGTTCTGCGAGCCCGCCTACGCGCAGACCGAGGCGTACGCGCAGTTCTGGGAGCAACTGCGAGCTGGCCAGCTCGATGGCGGTGAATATCAGCGACTGGGCAAGGACGGGCGGCGCATCTGGATCCAGGCCACCTACAACCCCATCTTCGACGCGCAAGGCCAGCCGTTCAAGGTCGTCAAGTTTGCGACCGACCTCACCCAGCGCCGTGCCATGGAGCAAGAGCTGCGGGCCGCCAAGGAGCGTGCCGAGCAGGCCGCAGCCGCGCGCAGCACCTTCCTGGCCAATATGAGCCACGAGATCCGCACGCCCATGAACGCCATCATCGGCTTCACCGAGGCACTGCTTGACACCCCCATGGACGCGCAGCAGCGCCGCCACCTGGGCACGGTGCAGCATGCGGCGCGCTCCATGCTGCGCCTGCTCAATGACATCCTGGACACCGCCAAACTGGAAAAAGGCGCGGTCGAGCTGGAGATTGCGGACTTCTCGCTACAAGAGGTGTGCGACCAGATCCTCGCCTCGCTGCGCATCCATGCGGGCAAGAAGGGGCTCGCGCTGCAGTGCCTGACGGACGACCGGGTGCCGCCCTACCTGCGGGGCGATGCACTGCGCCTGCAGCAGGTGCTGCTGAACCTGCTGGGCAACGCGCTCAAGTTCACCGAGCGCGGCCATGTACTGCTGCGGCTGGACTACCACGACGGCACGCTGGTGATGGAGGTGGAGGACACGGGCATCGGCATCGCGGCGCAGCACCTGGAGCGCATCTTCGACCCCTTTGCGCAGGCCGACGCATCCACCACCCGGCAGTTCGGCGGCACCGGCCTGGGCACCACCATCTCGCGCCAGCTGGTGGAGCTGATGGGCGGCAGCATCAGCGTGCGCAGCACCCTGGGTGTGGGCACCACGTTCACCGTGTGTGTACCTTTGCCGGTGGGCCAGGCCACGGCGGCAGTGGCCACCGTGAGCCATGCGGTCCAGCTGCCGCCGCTGCGCATGCTGGTGGTGGACGATGTGCCGGCCAACATCGAGCTGCTGCAGATCCACCTGGACCGGGGGCGCCACCAGGTGACCGTGGCGCGGGATGGCGAGAGCGCTGTCGCCGCCTACGAAGGCGGGCGCTTCGATGTGGTGCTGATGGACTTGCAGATGCCTGGCATGGACGGCCTGGAGGCCACGCGCCGCATCCGTGCGTTCGAGCAGGCGCAACGGCGCAAGCCGGTGCCGGTGATCGCGCTGTCGGCCAGCGTGCTGGAGCAGGACCGGCGCAACGCACGCGCTGCGGGCATGGACGGCTTTGCGAGCAAGCCGCTGGAGCCCGCCCGCCTGTTCCGCGAGATCGCCCGCGTGCTGCATCTGCAGCCCGACACCTCCACATCGGGGTGGAGCAGCCTGCAGACCTTGACGCGCGCCACCGACATGCCACCGGTCCCCCACGCCACCGTCGCTGCGGTGGACTGGGAGCGTGGCACCCGCCTCTGGGGCCAGCGTGCGCTGCTGCGCGATGCCGTGGCGCGCCTGCTGACCGACCATGCCGCCACCCCCGCCACCTTGCAGGCCCTGGTGGCGCAGCCCGACATGGACGCTGCCCGTGCGCTGGCCCACCGCCTGCGTGGTGCGGCAGGCAACCTGGCGCTGGGCCCGCTGCAAACGCTGGCGCAGCGCATCGAGGAAGCCGCCCACAGCCTGGACCGCACGGCACTGCAGCCGCTGGTGGCCGCCCTGCCCGCCGCGTTGCAGGCCGTAGAGCAGGCCCTGGCCCACGAGGCCGAGGCCGCCGCAGCGCCCGCCCCCGGCGTGGGCCAGCACGCACCGCTGACCGCAGACCAACGCCAGCAGGCCCGGGACGCCGCGCAGGCGCTGCAGCAGGCCCTGGCACAGTCCGAGCTGGCCCAGCCGCCGCTGGACCTGCTGATGCAGCTGCTGCCTGCAGACGCCACCGAGCGCCTGCAAGAGGCCATCGACCGCTTTGACTTTGACCAGGCCGGGGTGCAGTTGCAGCAGCTGCGCACGCACTGGCTGGACGAACCCCTGGAGAACCCCGCATGACACCGGCCCCTGACCAGCGGCCCCGCCTGTTGCTGGTGGACGACGAGCCCACCAATCTGCAGGTGCTGCGCCACATCCTGCAGTCCGACTACCGCCTGCTGTTTGCCACCGACGGCGAACGTGCGCTGCAGGTGGCGCGCGAGCAGCGACCCGACCTGGTGCTGCTCGACATCATGATGCCGAACCTGGACGGCTATGCCGTGTGCCGCGCGCTCAAGGCCGATGCCGCCACCGCCTCCATCCCGGTGATCTTCATCACCGCCCTCACCGACAGCCAGGACGAAACTGCCGGGTTTGACGCGGGCGCGGTGGACTACATCACCAAGCCCGTCAGCCCGCCCGTGGTGCGCGCGCGGGTGCGCACCCACCTGTCGCTGGTGCGCATGGACGAGCTGCGTGAAACCCGCCTGCAGATCGTGCAGCGCCTGGGCCGCGCGGCCGAGTACAAGGACAACGAAACCGGCATGCATGTGATCCGCATGAGCCACTTTGCCCAGCTGCTGGCCCTGGCTGCCGGCCACAGCCCGGCCTGGGCCGAAGACCTGCTCAACGCCGCGCCCATGCACGACGTGGGCAAGATCGGCATCCCCGACGCCGTGCTGCGCAAGCCGGGCCCGCTGGACGCCGATGAGTGGGACACCATGCGCCGCCACCCCGAGATCGGCGCCGAGATCATTGGCGAGCACCCGTCCGGCGTGCTGCAGCTGGCCCGCGAGATTGCGCTGGCCCACCACGAAAAGTGGGACGGCAGCGGCTACCCGCGCGGCCTGGCGGGCGAGGCCATCCCGGTGTCGGCGCGCATTGTGGCCGTGGCCGATGTGTTCGATGCGCTTACCACCCGCCGCCCCTACAAAGAACCCTGGCCCGTGCAGGATGCGCTGGACCACATTGCAGCGCAGGCCGGCAAACACTTCGACCCCGCCCTGGTGGCGCTGTTTGCCCCGCTGGTGCCGCAGCTGCTTGAGATCCGCGCCCGCTGGGCCGATTGAGGCGTGACCGCATGAGCCCCTGGACCCTGCAGCGCCGCCAGTTCGTGGCGGGCGCCGCCGCCCTGGCCACGGCTGCGCTGGGCGGGTGCGACCACGCCGTGCCGCCGCTGGAAGGCGGCTTCACCGGCATCGACATGGCGCGCGGCCACCAGCTGCGTGAGTGGCTGGCGCGCGGCACCTGGCCCGAGCCCGCCGTGGTGCGCCGCGCGCAGGTCATCATTGCCGGTGGTGGCGTGGCGGGGCTGGCCGCAGCGCGTGCGCTGCGCCTGGCAGGCGTGCAGGACTTTGCGCTGCTGGAGCTGGAAGACACCGCAGGCGGCAACAGCCGGGGCACCGCCGTCAACGGCATCACCTGCCCGCAGGGCGCGCACTACCTGCCCGTGCCTGGCGACGACGCACGCGAGGTGCAGGACCTGCTGGAGGAGCTGGGCCTGCGCCAGCGTGTGGCCGGGCACTGGCAGTACGACGAACGCCACCTGTGCCACAGCCCGCAGGAGCGCCTGTACTTCGATGGCGAGTGGCAGGACGGCCTGCTGCCCGTGCAGGGCGTGGGCGAGGCCACGCTGGCGCAGTACCGCCGCTTTGCCCAGGCCGTGGACGCGCAGGCCCGCGCCGCCCGGTTTGCCATGCCCGCACTCAAGCTGTGGACCGCCAAGCGCCCACTGGCGCCCAGCCAGCAGGCGCTGGACGCGATGACGTTTGCCGCCTGGCTGGCGCAGGAAGGGCTGGACGATGCCCACCTGCGCTGGTACCTGGACTACTGCTGCCGCGACGACTACGGCGCTGGTGCCGACCGCGTCTCGGCCTGGGCGGGCATCCACTACTTTGCCAGCCGCCATGGCTTTCATGCGCCCGGCGAGGCCGTGGACGAAGCCCGCGAAAGCGTGCTCACCTGGCCCGAGGGCAATGGCTGGATCACCCGGCGCCTGGCCGAGCCGCTGGCCAACACGTCCCACGGCGGCGGCCAGCTGCGCACCGGCACCAGCGTGCTGCGCATCACCGAAGGCCGCCACGGCGTGGAGGTGGATGCGTTCAACCACGCCACCGACAGCGTGGAGCGCTGGCAGGCGCCACGCTGCATCGTGGCGCTGCCCGTCTTCGTGGCGGCGCGCGTGGTGCAGAACCCGCCCGCCTTCCTCACCGGGGCGGCCCAGCGTCTGTCGTGGGCGCCCTGGCTGGTGGCCAACATCCACATCCACAGCCCTCTCACCGACCGCCCCGGCGCTGCGCCGGCCTGGGACAACGTCCTGTATGCCGACCCCACGGCGGGGGGCCTGGGCTATGTGAACGCCGGCCACCAGCGCCTGGACACCCGCGCCACGCTGGCCGGCCCCACCGTGCTCACCTACTACCAGGCGCTGGGCGACCGGGCGGACGGCCGCCAGCAACTGGCCACCCAGCCCTGGCAGCACTGGGCAGACGCCGCCCTGGCCGCCCTGGCCGTGCCCCACCCCGACCTGCGCCAGCGCGCAACGCGCGTGGACATCACCCGCTATGGGCACGCCATGTCCATCCCCACACCGGGTTTGCAGCAGTTTTTGAGTCAAATCGGCCTGGAGCGCAGTTCTTTCATGCCTAAGATGCTATCAAATGGTGAGCGTGCCGCCTGGCTGCCCACGCCCACCACCGCACGGCTGGCGTTTGCGCATGCCGACTGGTCGGGGTATTCGGTGTTTGAAGAAGCCTTCACGCGCGGGCACGGCGCAGGGCTGGTGGCCGCCGCCGGTTGATTCCTTGGTGCGGAGGATCCCTAGCCGCGCTGCCCGTCCCACCACATCCCCAGGCACAGCGCGACGCCCACGGCGTACAGCAGCCAGGTGGCCGAGACCACGTAGGGATAAAACATCAACGCCACGCCCCACCAGCGGGTGCGCGGCTGCTGCGCACGCTTGCCGTGCCAGTACGCCGCCATGCCGATCAGGCCAAACAGGATAGCGCCCACGATGTAGGCCGGGCTGGGCAGCTCCAGGCCGAGGGATTGCAGTGCAGAGAGGGTTTCCATGGCAGGTGCGCAGGCCGTGCGGGTGGGGTGAGGCGGGTGTGACTCATGCGAGCGGCAAAAGGTCCATGCATGTGCCCGATTCGGCGTTGTCTGGTGGGGGCGTCGGAGAACCGCTTTTCATGGCGGTGTCACAGGGCGGCGGCATCGTTCACGGTTTTGGCTCTCTTCCCCTTGACCACCATGTCCCGACTGTCCCAAATTGCCGCCTGCGCAGCGCTGCTGTGCGCTGCCGCCACCCCCGCCATCGCCCAGCAGGCCTACCCCGCCACCCTGGCCGGCCACGCCGTGCTGCCCGCCCTCACCGTGGTTGCCGCGACCAAGGACGCGCCGCAAGACCTGCAGGTGGCCGGCAAGTTCACCACCCCCCGCCGTGTGGACGCCGTGGGCAGCGTGATGGGCCAATCGGGCGGCCGCGACACAGGCGTGTCGCTGCCCTTCCAGGGCCAGCCCCTCCAGGGCCACTCGGGCATCAAGCGCATGGCCGACGGCTCGTTCTGGATCCTGACCGACAACGGCGCGGGCTCCAAGGCCAACTCGCCTGACTTCATGCTGCACCTGAGCCACTACACCGTGGACTTCAAAAGCGGCCAGTTCAACCGCCTCAAGACTGTTTTCCTGCACGACCCCGACAAGAAGGTGCCGTTTCGGATCACCCACGAAGGCACCGACAAGCGCTACCTGACAGGCGCTGACTTCGACCCCGAGAGTTTCCAGTTCGCCGGTGGCGCGCTGTGGATCGGCGAAGAGTTTGGCCCCTTCCTCATCAAGGCCGACCTGAACGGCAAGGTGCTGGCCGTGTTCGAGACGCAGGTGGACGGCAAGGTCGTGCGCTCGCCCGATGCGCCCGGTGTGCTGATGCCCGGTGCCCCCGACGCCAAGCCCACGCCGTTTGAAGTCAAGCGCTCCAAGGGCTACGAAGGCATGGCCTCCAGCAAGGACGGCAGCAAGCTCTATGCGCTGCTCGAAGGTGCGCTGTGGAACGACAGCGCCAAGGCGTACGAAAACGTGGGCGGCAAGCAGTACCTGCGTGTGCTCGAATTTGACGTGAAGACCGAGCAGTGGACGGGCCGCCACTGGAAGTACGTGCTGGAGGCCAACCACCACGCGATTGGCGACTTCAACATGATCGACGGCACCACCGGTTTGATCATCGAGCGCGACAACGGCGAAGGCACGGCCGACAAGGCCTGCCCCGAAGGCACCAAGCGCACGGACTGCTTCCACGACCTCGCCAAGTTCAAGCGCGTCTACAAGGTGGAGATGAGCGACGCCAACGTGGGTGGCGAGATCCGCAAGGTGGGCTACATCGATCTCATGAACATCCAGGACCCTCAGCGCCTGGCGCGCAAGCCGCTGAACAGCGGCGTGCTCACCTTCCCGTTCTTCACCATCGAGAACGTGGACATCGTGGACAGCACGCACATCGTGGTGGGCAACGACAACAACCTGCCCTTAAGCAGCAGCCGCGACCCCAACAAGGCGGATGACAACGAGCTGGTGCTGCTGGAGGTGGGCGGGCTACTGCAAGCCAAGTAACCCGGCGCCAGCGCGCGGTGGGGGCCGGGTGGCAAAATTCCCGGTTCCCGTTCCAACGTACCCGGAAGCCGCGCCACCATGTTCACAGGCATCGTCCAAGCCACGGCAGGCATTGCCGCCATCCACGACCGCGCAGGGCTGCGCACCTTCACGCTCGATTTCCCCGAGGGCTTCTGCCAGGACCTGGCCATTGGCGCCAGCGTGGCCACCGATGGCGTGTGCCTCACGGTGACCGAGATCCTGTCGCCCACGCAGGCCAACTTCGACGTGATGCTGCAGAGCCTGAACATCACCACGCTGGGCAGCTACGGCCAGGGCGACCGCGTGAACGTGGAGCGCGCGGCCAAGGACGGTGCCGAGATTGGCGGCCATCCGCTGTCGGGCCATGTGGACTTCACCGGCACGCTGATTGAGCGGCGCGAGTTCGACAACAACCTGGTGTGGCGCGTGGCCGTGCCCGAGGCGTTTCGCCGCTACATCTTTGCCAAGGGCTACATCGCCATCCACGGCGCCAGCCTCACGGTGGCCGAGGTGAACCGGCAAGAGGGCTGGTTCGAGATCTGGATGATTCCCGAAACGCGCCGTGCCACGGTGTTTGAAGCCAAGCAGGTGGGCGACCGCCTGAACATCGAGATCGAGCGCAGCACCCAGGTGGTGGTGGACACCGTGCGCGAGGCCGTGCAGGAGAGCCTGGGCCGCCTGCAGCCGGTGCTGGAGGCGCTGCTGAAGGAAAAGGGCCTGTCGCTGGACGACTTCGTGCAGGCGCCCGTACTGCCGCACTGATCGAACCAAGCTCACTCATGTCCGTGGTGGTGCGCCCGCTGGCGCTGAGCGATCTGGCCGACCTGCTTGCCGTGCAACTGGCCTGTTATGGCGAAGGGTTTGTGGAGAGCGGCGAGGTGTTTGCCCGCCGCCTCGCCAGCCCTGCCAATTGCTCGCTGGTGCTGGAGCGCGGCGGCTCGGTGTGCGCCTACCTGGCGGCCTACCGCAGCGTGCGCGGCAAGGTCACCCCGCTGCATGGCGACTTTGAAGCCACTGCCCAGCCCGACACGCTGTACCTGCACGACATGGCCGTGCTGCCTGCCCATGCGGGGCAAGGCCTGGCCCACGCGCTGCTGCAGCCCCTGTGGGCGCAGGCCCGCGCAGAAGGGCTGCGGCACAGCGCGCTGGTCTCGGTGCAGGGCTCGCAGGCCTACTGGCAGCGGCAGGGCTATGCGCTGCACCCCTTGCAGGACGCCACTCAGCAGACCCGCCTGGCCAGCTACGGCGAAGGCGCGGTGTACATGGCGCGAGCGCTGTAGACCTTGTAGGCGCAGTGTCACCCGCCCTCGTCATAATGCCCGCCATGCCCCACCGCTGGAAACCCAACGTCACCGTGGCCGCCCTCATCGAGCGCGACGGCCGCTTTCTGCTGGTCGAGGAAGAAACCACCGACGGCCTCAAGCTCAACAACCCTGCCGGCCACCTGGACCCGGGCGAGTCGCCCATCCAGGCCTGCGCGCGCGAGGTGCTGGAAGAAACCGCCCACGACTTCGAGCCCACGGCGCTGATCGGCGTGTACCTCAACCGCTTCACCAAGACGCGCACGGGGGACGACATCACCTACATGCGTTTTGCGTTTGCGGGCACGCTGGGCACGCACCATGACTGGCGCACGCTTGACACCGGCATCGTGCGCACGCTGTGGCTCACGGCCGACGAGATCCGCGCCTGCCCCGAGCGCCATCGCAGCCCCCTGCTGCTGCGCTGCCTGGAGGACTACCTGGCAGGCCAGCGTTTTCCGCTGACGCTGGTGCACACCGACATCTCGGTGACGGAACCCTCTGCGCAATAGCGCCAGACGACAACACGAAAAAGTTTTTGGACGGCCTGTAACCCGCAGTGCGCGGGGGACGAATTACCAGGCAGAGAGCGCTCAGTTGTGCAGCGTGATCTACCCGCTTCATTCATCCCTCAACGTTTACGGAGTTACTCACCATGCTGTCTACCCAAGCCAAGTCCACCGCTTCCTTTGCCCTGTCTGCCGCCCTGCTGGCACTGGCATCCACCAGCTTCGCAGCAGATGCGCCCAAGGGCTCCAAGGGCGCGGCCATTGGCGCCAACGACACCGTGCACTGCTACAACGTGCACGACTGCAAGGGCAACAGCGACTGCTCCACGGCAGAGCACAGCTGCAAAGGCCAGAACGCCTGCAAGGGCCATGGCTTCAAGGCCAAGACGGCTGCGCAGTGCCTGATGGAAAAGGGCACCATCGGCGATATCAAGGGATAAGGCACGAAGCCCCCCTGAGGCGCTGCGCGCCATCCCCCCAGGGGGACACCGCCAGCGCGGCGGGGCGGCCCTTGCGCGGCGGTGCTGGCATCAGGGCGTGCCAGTCTCGGCGATCATGCCCAGTGCCCGCACTTTGATACCTTGATTTCGCCATGGCACATGACCTCATAGCTACGCGCGGCACCGGCTTTGGCCTGGGGCTGCGCACGCAGCACTACGCCGATTTCCTCGCGCGCAAGCAGCCGCTCGACTGGCTGGAAATCATCACCGACAACTACCTCATCGATGGCGGCAAGCCGCTGGCGGTGCTCGATGCCATCCGGCGCGACTACCCCGTGGCCATGCATGGCGTTGCGATGTCCATCGGTGCGTCGCAGGGCGTGGACGTGCCGTATCTGCAGCGCGTGAAGGCGCTGGCCGACCGCATCGAGCCGTTGTGGGTGTCCGACCACCTGTGCTGGACGGGCCCTGGCCCCGAGCAGTTGCACGACCTGTACCCGCTGCCTTACACCGACGAGTCTGCACGCCACGTGATCGCGCAGATCCGCCATGCGCAAGACGTGCTGGGCCGCAGGCTGGTGCTGGAGAATGTGTCGAGCTACGTCCGCTACCGGCAAGACAGCGCGAGCGAGTGGCAGTTTCTGGCCCACATTGCTGAGGAGGCCGACTGCCTGCTGCTGGTCGATGTGAACAACATCTACGTGAGCAGCGTGAACCATGGCTTTGACCCGCTGACGTACCTGCAGGCACTGCCCGCGCATCGCGTGCAGCAGATTCATCTGGCTGGGCACAGCGACAACGGCGACCACATCATCGACACGCACGACTACCCGGTAGCGCAACCGGTGTGGGATCTTTACGCCCAGGCCTGCCAGCGCTTTGGCGCCGTGGCCGCGATGATCGAGCGCGACGACCACATTCCGCCGCTGGCCGACCTGCTCGATGAGTTGGCGACGGCGCGGCGCATAGCGGCAGAGACCTTGGCCTCGCCCGAACCCGCAACTGCTGCAGTCATGCCTTTAGCCCCCGCAGTGGACCCGCTGCCACTGGCTGCTGTACAGCGCCACTTCGCCGACCAGGTGCTGGCCGGCGCGCTGCCGCAAGCCACACCCGATGACCCTGTCACCGGCCGCCTGCCCATCTACCACCATGCCTACCGCGCACGGCTGGCCGAGGTGCTGGCGGACACTTACGCCAAGACGTTTCTCTACATGGGGTCAGACAGTTTCGATGTGCATGCCCGCGCTTTTGCGGTGGCCCATCCGCCGCAGACACGCAGCCTGAATCGCTACGGTGAAGGACTGGTGGAAGCGCTGCGAGTGCAATACCCCGACAACCCCGAGCTGCATGAACTGGCCCAGCTCGACTGGGATTTGCGCACCCGCTTTGACAGTGCCGATGTGCCAACCCTGGAGACTGCGGCAGCTCAGGCATCGGTCACCTGGACCACCCGCCCCGGTGTGCTGCACCCCAGCGCCTTGCTGCGAACGATCACGACGAACGTCGTGGGCGTGTGGAAAGCCATCCACACGGATGACGACGTGCCCGAGGCCGTGGCTCTGTCCGCACCAGCCACGCTGCTGGTCTGGCGCAAAGGCCATCAGCCGCACTTTCGCACGCTCGACACGGCCGAGTCTGCCTGGGTGCAAGCGATGCACGCCGGTGCCTCGGTCCACGACGCCTGCGCGGCGCTGCTGGGCAGCGGCCTGTGGAAGGGCGACCCCACCGTGCTCGGCGGCTGGCTCGCGCAGCTGCTGGACGATGGGTTGGTGCAGGCGGATGGTGCTGTGGAGGCATCGCGCGGTGCCGGCCCTTGCTAGTCCGCCGTCAGCTTGCGTTCCTTGATGATGGTGGCCCACTGGGTCGATTCCTTTTTCATGAAGGCCGTCAGCTCGGCGCGTGTGGTGGGCTGCGGCGTGAGGCCGTGCTTATTCAGCGCCTCTTTCACGCCCGGGTCGTTCAGCACCTTCACGATCTCCTGGTTCCAGCGGTCCAGCAGCGGCGCGGGCGTTTTGCCCGGCGCCACAAAGGCGTACCAGTTGAGCGCCTCAAAGCCCGGATAGCCCGACTCCGCCACGGTAGGGATGTTGGGCAGGTAGGCCGGACGCGTGAGGCCGGTGGTGGCCAGCGGTATGAGCTTGCCCGTCTCCACATGCGGCAGCGCAGTGGGGGGCGCGGCAAAGTACGAGGTCACGCGCTCGCCCAGCAGGTCCTGCAGCGCGGGGGCGCCGCCCTTGTAGGGCACATGGGTCATGTCGATGCCGGCTCGCTGGTTGAACAGTTCACCCGCCAGGTGCGATGCCGAGCCCGCGCCGGTGGAGGCAAAGTCCACGCTGCCGGGCTTCTTCTTGGACAGCTGCACAAACTCGGCCAGCGTCTTCACGCCCGCGCCCTTGTGCACCACCAGCACGTTCGGAAAGTTCACCCCGCCCGACACGGCGGCCAGGTCCTTGAAGGGGTCGTAGGCCACCTTCATCAGGTGGGGCGCAATGGTGAGCGGTCCCACCGACCCGAGCAGCAGCACCGAGCCATCGGCGGGCGCATTGGCCACAAACTGGTGCGCGATGTTGCCGCCTGCGCCACCCTTGTTGTCCACCACCACCGACTGGCCGATGTTCTCGCCCAGCTTCTTGGCGATGAGCCGTGCCGCCGCATCGGCCGCGCCGCCTGCGGCAAAGCCCACGACCAGCGTGACGGGCTTCTTGGGCGGAAAGTCTTGCGCCGCAGCGCCCAAGGCGAGAGGCAGGGTGGCCAGCGCCAAGGCGCAACGCAGCAGGGTTCTTTTGGGGTTCATGGGGGTCTCCTTCATTGTGGGTTGTTGGGGGGCTGGGGATCAGTCGGCGCCCAGGCCGATGGGGTTGGGCTGTCGCTTCTCCACGGCATGGCGCAGCAGCGACGCGGTGCGGAAGATGCCGTGCGCAAACTTGCCGTAGGGCATGGTGGCGAACAGCGCCATCACCGCGCCCAGGTGCAGGCACAGCAGCAGCGGCAGGCCTGCGGTGCCACGCACCGCCCACAGCGCCAGGCCGCTGGTGGCGGTGAGGAACAGCAGGGCGATGAAGGCGCGGTCCATGGGCTTTTGTGCGGCATCGCCGTGTTGCGGGTGGCGGCGCAGGTTCAGCCGCCACAGGCCGGCCGTGCCAACGGCCAGGCTGACACCGCCAATGCCGCCCAGCAGCTTGGGCAGGCTGGGCAGGTCGTACGGTGCAGGCAAGGCCAGCAGGTAGTGGTACAGCGTCGCCACGCTGGTGGCCGCAAAACACAGCATGAAGCCGTAGAACGTGAGGTGGTGCATGCGCCTGCGCGACAGGGTGTAGGCATCGTCCTCGTTGTGGCAGCCATCGCCATGGCCGCCGTCCAGGTACTTGAGGCGCAGCACGGCATCGGTGGCCTCGGCCGTGGCGGGCGCGCTCAGCGGCGCGCCGCTGGTAGCGGGCGTCACGTCGCGCCAGAAGCGGCGCACGCCGAGGCCCAGCGCCAGCACGGCGAACAGGAACACGGGCGCAAACAGGCCCACCAGCAGGTTGTGCGGGAAGATGCCGTAGAAGCCGCCCACAGGGGCCTGCCACAGCGCGGCGATGCCCTGGCCATGCAGCACCACGGCCAGCAGCAGGAACAGCGTGAGCCCGGCCACCAGTGCCAGGGCCAGGGTCAGGCCGTTGCGCTGGTACAGCTGGCCCAGCGCGGGTGGCCAGGCGTAGTCGGCATAGGTCTGGCCGCGCACCTGGGCCATGGCCTGCGGAATGTTCACCGCAAACTCGTGCGGCGGCGCGTACTGGCAGGCGTGCAGGCAGGCACCACAGTTGTGACACAGGTTGGCGATGAAGTGGATGTCGGCCTTGCCAAACTCCAGCCGCCGCGTCATGGCGGGGAACACGGCGCAAAAACCTTCGCAATAGCGGCAGGCGTTGCAGATCTGCAGCTGGCGCGCCACCTCGGTTTCGGGGGCTGACAGCACAATGCCGCCATTCGCCAGCGCCCGGGCGTCGCGCGTCAGGGCCTCAAGCGTTTGCATGGTTTGCTCCTTGTTTTGTAGCGTTTGAAGCAGGTTCGACTAGCGCTACCGGCCGTTTGGAGGCCAAAGCCGCCTGTGTGCCCGCAATGCGGCCAAACGCAGTGCCAATGCTCATGCCCACGCCGGCGGTGTAGCCTTTGCCCAGCACGTTGCCGGCCATCATTTCGCCGGCCACAAACAGGTTGGGGCTGGGCTGGTTGTTAAAGCGCACCGCAGCCGTGTCGTCGGTGTGCAGACCCAGGTAGGTAAAGGTGACGCCAGGCTTGAGCGCATAGCCGTAGAACGGGCCGGTGTCGATGGGCCGGGCCCAGTGTGTCTTGGCGGGTGCCACGCCTTCGGTATGGCAGTCGTCCAGCGTGGTGTGGTCGAACTGGCCCACGCGGCAGGCGGCGTTGTAGGTATCGAGCGTGCGGGTGAAGGTGTCCACGGGCAGGCCGAGCTTTTGCGCCAGCTCGGGCAGCGTGTCGGCCTTTACGCCCGGGAACACGGGCGGCATGAAGCGGCCAATGGCCTTGCTATCGATGATGGAGTAGCCCACCTGCCCCGGCTGCTGCGCCACCAGGCGGCCCCAGATGGCATAGCGCTTGGGCCAGAAGTCCTCGCCCTCGTCGTAGAAACGCTCGCCGTTGCGGTTGACCACCACGCCCAGCGACACGCAGTCGATGCGCGTGCAGATGCCGCCGTCGTAC
The DNA here is from genome assembly GCF_056175785.1 of Acidovorax sp. LjRoot204. Lineage (NCBI taxonomy): Bacteria > Pseudomonadati > Pseudomonadota > Betaproteobacteria > Burkholderiales > Comamonadaceae > Acidovorax > Acidovorax sp. LjRoot204. Next base: position 76,026 of record NZ_JBGFFF010000003.1, on the reverse strand, counting down.
AGCGGCGCGCGGGCGTCGATGGCCACCATGTGTGCCTGCGTGGGGTCGCCGATGCGGTCCGCGCCATGGTCTTCAAGCAGATGCTTGAGCAACACGCCCTTGTTGTAGGCCGTACCGCGGATCAGGAAGTTGTCTGCTGGCCACTCGCCGCGCTCGTTCTGGCCCCAGGCCTCACGCAGCCATTCGCGGTTCGATTCAAAGCCGCCCGCGGCCAGCACGCAGCTCTTGGCGGCAATGCGCTCGCCGTTGGCCAGGTGGGCGGCGACGAAGCGGGGGCCCTCCATCTCGATGCGCTCCACGGGCGCTTCGTAGCGGATCTGCACGCCCAGCTGCTCCGCGCTGCGGTAGTACGCATTGACCAGCGCCTTGCCGCCGCCCATGAAGAACGCGTTGGTGCGCGCCACATGCAGCGTGCCTGCCAGCGCGGGCTGGAAGTGCACACCGTGGCGGCGCATCCAGGGCCGGCAGGTGCTCGACTCGCGGATCACCAGGCGCGCCAGGTGTTCGTTGGTCAGCCCGCCTGTCACCTTGAGCAGGTCTTGCCAGAACTCTTCCTCGGGGTAGGCATCGACCAGCACATCCTGCGGCGCATCGTGCATGCAGCGCAGGTTGCGCGTGTGGGCCGAGTTGCCGCCGCGCCAGGCGCGTGGGGCGGATTCAAGCAGCAGCACGCTGGCGCCCGCCTCGCGCGCCATCAGGGCGGCGCACAGGGCAGCGTTGCCGCCGCCGATGACCAGCACATCGACCACAGCATCGCCGCTCATGGCCGGTGGCTCCCGGCGGTGCGCTGCGCGCGGGGGAATGAAGAAGGGGGTGTGGGGCCCATGGGGTGTCTCCTGGCGTGGTCGCCGTGTCGTTCATCGGGGTGATGGCGACTGTAGGGAGGCGCAGGCCCGCCGTGCAGCGGGTTCAGGTCATGGGGGTATCACGGATCGTGATGGCTGCGGGGTGGCCGCTCAGGCGCTGGTGTCCTGCCCGCCTATCCATGTCGTGCCAAACCACTGGCCGCTCGTCACCAATTCACGCACGCAGTCCGTCAGCACCACCCGCGCGGCCAGCGCGGCGGGTGAGAGCTCCTCGTCGGGCAGGCTGCACAGCAGGTTGACGCGGCGCGCGGGCGCGTCGGTGAGGCGTGCGCACTGAAAGCGCTCGGCCGCATCGGGGTAGCGGCCCATGGCGGCCCAGGGCTGCACAGTGGAGCCCAGGCCCGCGTCCACGGCGGCCATCACCATGGCGAGCGAGTCCACCTCCAGCACCACGTGCGGTGCCACGCGGTCGCGGGCAAAGGCCGTGTCCAGCGTGCTGCGCAGGCCGTGTGGGCCGGTGGGCAGGATCAGCGGCTCTTGCACCAGCTCGGCGACGGTGATGGTTTCCGGCAGCTGCCGGCCACGGGGGTGGCCGGGGCCCTCCCCTCGGTCACGGGCGCAGATCAGGAACAGGTCCTCTTCCAGCAGCGGCGCCATGTCCCAGCGGCGCGTGCCGGTGGCCTGCTGCGCCTGGTGCAGGCGGGTGTCGAACAGCACGGCCAGGTCCAGCTCTCGCGCATGCAGCATGGCTGTGAGGTGGCCCGACATGCTCTCCACCATGTGCAGCCGCACGTCGGGGTAGCGCGTGCGCATGGCCTGCATCAGCGGCAGGCCCAGCACGCCCGACGTGGTGGGCGCCAGGCCCACGGTGACGGTGCCCGACAGCCGCGCCTGCTGCGCCGCGCGCACAGCCTGGTCGGCATGGCGCAGGGTGAGCTGCGCCTCGCGAAAGAACGCCAGCCCTGCCTCTGTGGGCGTGACGCCGCGCGGCGTGCGCTGCAGCAGGCGCGTGGCCAGCTCGCTCTCCAGCCGGGTGATTTGCTGGCTCAGCGCGGACTGCACCACGTCCAGGTCCAGCGCAGCGCGGCTCATGGAGCCTTGCTCCACCACACGCACGAAATAGCGCAGTTGTCTCAGTTCCATGGGCGGGCCTCAGGGTGCATGGCGTGACTCGGATGCAGGGCGGTCAACAGGGTGGTGGAAAGGCAGGGGAAGCATTGGTTTGAAGCCAAATTGCCATCTGGCGCTGGTCCATCCATCGCTGAAAGCGATCATTTTTGTAGTAATTGCTTCGGTGGCGTTCGGGGCGTCGGCTGGCTGGCATCGTCCGTCTGCGGCTTGCCAGAGTGTGCCGCAGACCCGCTCAGATGCCATTGGGCAGGTGCGCCGCCAGCGCCTCGCGCATCCAGCGCGCGATGAGCTGCTGGCGTTCGCGCGGCATGCGGTCCACGGTCGATGCCACGCTGATCGCCGCCACCGGTTCGCCCGCTGCGTTGCGCGCGGCCATGCCAGCCGCCAGCACGCCCTGCGTGGCGTGGTTGCCCACCACCGACCAGCCGCGCTCGCGCGTGGCGCGCACCAGGATCTGCAGGCGCTCGGGCGTCATGCCGCCGTAGCGCGGCAGATCTTGCGCGTTGGCGTCGATGCAGGCCTGCATCTCGGCATCGGGCAGTGCCGCCAGCAACGCCAGGCCCGCGGCGCCCACGCCCAGCGGCTGGCGCGTGCCCACCTGGATCACCAGGATCTGCACCGGGTGCGTGCCCACATGGCGTGCAATGCAGTGCGAGGTGGGGCCTTCGCGCACGATGGCAAAGGCTGCGTCACCACAGGCGCGGCTTACTCGCTCCAGCACAGGCGCCAGGCGCACGGCCAGGTTGGGCTGGCCCGGGGGCTCGGCCAGGGCGGCCAGGCGCGGGCCCGCCACGTAGCGAAAGCGCCCGCGCTGCGCCACATAGCCGCTCTCCATGAGCGTGGCGAGCAGCCGGTACACAGGGGCCCGCTCCAGCGCGGCGGCGCGGCACAGGTCCACCACGCGCGCGCCGTCGCGGCCATGGGCCAGCACAGCGTCCAGCACCTGCAGGCCGCGCCGCAGCGTGCGACTGCCGGGGTCTTCGACCGGCTCCTCTGTTGTGCGTGTACTCGCACGTTCGTCCGGCTGCCGGACGTTTGAATTCGCAGGTCGGGAGGGCATGGGAAAGAATTTGTTCGTCAACGCAACCAGTGCGCAGTGTGCCGCAGAGCACGCAGCAGGGCGCCACGACGGCATTTTTCCAAGAACCAACGGAGACAGACACCATGAGCCCACACACCCCCGCCGCGCTGGGTCAGCGCAAAGCTTCGCCATCCCTGCCGCGGCGCGCCCTGCTGGCGCTGGTCGCCACCCTGGCCTGCGGCGCCGCCATGCCATTGCAGGCCCAGCCCAATGCCTCGGGCTGGCCCGCCAAGCCGGTCAAGCTGGTGGTGGGCTATGCAGCGGGCGGCGCCACGGACGTGATTGCGCGCCTGGTGGCCGTCAAGCTCGGCGACCAGCTGGGCCAGCCGGTGGTGGTGGACAACCGCGCCGGGGCCAACAGCAACGTGGGCGCCGAGGCCGTGGCGCGCACGCCGGCCGATGGCTACACGCTGTACGTCTACACCATCGCCAACACCATCAACGCCACGCTGTACCCCAAGCTGGGCTACGACCCGGTCAAGGACTTCGAGCCCATCGGCATGATCGCCAAGATTCCGAACATCCTGGTGGTCAACCCCAAGCTGCCCATCAAGAACCTGGCCGACTACGTGCGCTACGCCAAGGAGTCCAAGGACGGCATCACGTTTGCGTCGTCGGGCAGCGGCTCGTCCATCCACCTCTCGGGCGAGATGTTCAAGATGCAGTCCAAGCTCAAGATGCTGCATGTGCCCTACCGGGGCAGCGCACCCGCCGTCACCGACCTGCTGGGCGGCCAGGTGGATTCGATGTTCGACAACACGCCGTCGGCCCTGCCGCATGTGCAGGCCGGCAAGCTGCGCGCCATTGCCATCACCAGTGCCCAGCGCTCGCCCCTGCTGCCGGATGTGCCCACGCTGGCCGAGTCGGGCTACACGGGCTTTGATGTGCAGTCGTGGTTCGGCCTGGCCGCACCGGCGGGCACGCCGCGCGCCGTGATCGAGCAGGTCAACGCGGCCCTGAACAAGGTGCTGGCCCAGCCCGAGGTGCGCACGCGCCTGCAGGAGCTGGCCGCCACGCCCGATGGTGGCACCCCCGACAAGATGCGCCAGTTTGCCGCCGCCGAGATCAAGCGCTGGCGCGAAGTGGTGAAAGAGTCGGGCGCATCCGCCGAGTGACAGATCACCCACACAACCTCATCTCTTTCATGTTCCCCATCGACTTCTTCTGGCGGGCCGCCCAGCGCTGGCCCGACCGCATTGCCATCGACGCGCACGAGGGCGCCATCCGCTACGACGCGCTGGCCGCCCGCGTGACAGCGCTCGCGGCGGGCTTCACAGCCATCGACCCCACACCCCAAAGCCGCGTGGGCATCTGCGCGGGCAACAGCGCCGACCACATCGCCGCGCTGCTGGCCGTGCTGGCCTGCGGCAAGGTGTGGGTGCCGCTCAACCCCAAGAGCACGCGGCCCGAGATCCGCCGCATCATCGACGCCACCGAGCCCACCCTGCTGGTGCTGGACGCCGCGTGCGCCGACCTGCTCGAAGGCGCGCCCGGCGCCCGCGTGCTGACTGGGGCGCCGGCCACCGAGGACGCCACCACGCTGGCCAGCCTGGCCGCTGCGCACGCTGGCGCACCCCGCCCGCAGCTGGACCTGCCGGACGACGCCACCCAGGCCATCAAGTTCACTGGCGGCACCACGGGCGCACCCAAGGGCGTGATGCAGCCCTACCGCGCGTGGATGGCCAACATAACCAACCAGATCCACGCCTGGGGCTTTGACGAGCACGAGCGCTACATCGTCGCCGCGCCCATCACGCACGGCACGTCCACGTACCTTCTGCCCATCCTGGCGCAGGGCGGCTGCCACGTGGTGCTGGCGGGCGCGGGCGCCGAGGCGGTGCGCACGGCCTTCCGCGAGCGCGGCGGCACCGTGTGCTTCATGCCGCCCACGCTGGTCTACATGCTGATGGCGCTGCCTGGCGCCTCCCGCGCGGACTTTCCGCGCCTGCGCCGGCTCATCTACGGCGGCGCGCCCATGCCGCCCGACAAGATCCGCCAAGTGCGCAACTTCTTTGGCCCGGTGCTGGGCACCACCTACGGCCAGACCGAGGCGCCGCAGATCCTCACCGTGCTGTGCCCCGAGGACTTCGAGGACGAGCGCAACCTGGCCTCGGTGGGCCGCACCACCTGGTTCAGCGACGTGGCCATCATGGCGCCCGACGGCCGCCTGCTGCCTCCGGGCGAAGTGGGCGAGGTGGTGGCGCGCGGCGACCTGCTGATGACCGGCTACTGGCGCCTGCCCGAGAAGACGGCCGAGACCCTGGTGAACGGCTGGCTGCACACCGGCGACCGGGGCCTGATCGACGAGCGGGGGTTTCTCTACCTCAAGGACCGGCTCAAGGACATGGTGATCACCGGCGGCTTCAACGTCTACCCCGTGGACGTAGAGAACGCGCTGGGCCAGCACCCTGCTGTGCACGAATGCACCGTGTTCGGACTGCCCGACGACAAATGGGGCGAGACCGTGCAGGCCGCCGTGCAACTGCGCACCGGCGAGCACGCGAGTGAGGCCGAGCTGATCGCCTTTGTGCGCGAACGCCTGGGCCCGGTGCAGACCCCCAAGCGCATCCACTTTCACGAGAGCCTGCCGCGCTCGCCCGTGGGCAAGGTGCTCAAGTCTGCCGTGCGCGATGCGGCCCTGGCTGGTACGGCCACTGCCTGAACGAAGGAACCCATTTCATGACCCACCCTGCTTCCAAGACCCCCGTCACCCGCCTGTGCACCCACACCCTCACCAGCCTGCATTACCGCGATGCGGACCTGGTCGAGGACTTGATGGGGAAGAAGACCTTCACCGAGGTGATGCTCATGCAGATCCTGGGCCGCACCCCGCGCGGCGTGGACCTGCGCATCACCGACGTGGTGCTCATCGTGCTCATGGAGCACGGCCTCACGCCCAGCGCTATTGCCACGCGGCTCATCTACATGAGCGCGCCTGAGAACCTGCAAGGCGCTGTGAGCGCGGGCCTGCTGGCCGTGGGCAGCTCCTTCGTGGGCACCATGGAGAACTGCTCGGGCCTGCTCGACCGCATTGCAGCGGCGCAGGATCCTGCGGCGGAAGCGCTGGCCATCGCGCGCCACTACAAGGGCCTCAAATCCCCCGTGCCCGGCTTTGGCCACCACCTGCACAAGCCCGTGGACCCGCGCGCCTACAAACTGCTGGAGATGGGCCGCGCCGAGCCCGAGCTGCAGGGCGACAAGATCCGCGCGCTGGAGACGCTGTCCAAGGCCGTGGATGAGGTCGCAGGCCGCCCCATCACCATCAACGCCACGGGCGCAGTGGCCGCGCTGCTGGGCGAGATCGGCGTGCCCACGGCCGTGATGCGCGGCTTTGCGGTGATCTCGCGCGCGGCCGGGTTGGTGGCGCACATCGTGGAAGAGCAGCAAAGCCCCTCGGGCCGCTTCATCTGGGACACGGTGGAGCACGCCATTCCCTTCGTCGGCGGCAGTGTCGGCCAGGGCACGGACGCATGAGCGCGCAGCCAGGCCATCCTCCCGCCCTGCCGCTCGATTTGTCGGGCCGCGTGGTGTTCGTGGCCGGGGGCGGTTCTGCCGGCCCGGGCTGGAGCATTGGCCGCGCCGCCTGCGTGACCTACGCGCGCCTGGGTGCCAGCGTGTGCGTGGTGGACCGCGACGCGGCCTCGGCCGAAGAGACCACGGCGCTCATCCACGCCCAGGGCGGCACGGCCACCACGCTGGTGGGCGACGTGGCGGATGCGGCCGATGTGCAGCGCCTGTTTGCCGAGGCGCGCGAGCGCTTTGGTGGCGCCATCGACGTGCTGCACCACAACGTGGGCATCGGCAAAACCGGCGGCCCGCTGGAGACGAGCGTTGAAGACTTCGACCGCATCCATTCCGTCAATGTGAACAGCCTGCTGCTGGCCTGCCAGCAGGTGCTGCCCGCCATGGTGGAGCGCGGGCGTGGTTCCATCATTGCGATCTCGTCCATCGCGGGCATGCGCTACCTCGGCTACCCGCACCTGGCCTATGGCGTGACCAAGGCGGCCGTCACGCACTTCACGCGCATGGTGGCCCAGCAGTACGCGGGCCAGGGCGTGCGCGCCAACACGGTGGTGCCAGGTCTCATCGACACGCCGCGCATTGCCACCACGGTGGCGAAGATGTTCTCGGACACCAGCCTCGACGAGGCCCGCGCCGCGCGCGCCCGCCAAGTGCCCATGGGCCGCATGGGCACGGCCTGGGACGTGGCCCATGCCTGCGCCTTCCTCGCCAGCGATGCAGCTGCCTACGTGACCGGCACCGAGCTGGTGGTGGACGGGGGCATCACCGGCAAGTTTGTTTAAGACTCAGAACGTGTGCACCACACCGGCCGAGATGCCGGTGGCCGTGGCCTTGTTCGCCGCGCCCTGGAAGCCGTTGCGCCAGCGGGTGCTGTCCAGCTCGGCATACACCTTGGTGCGGCGCGAGAGCTTGTATTCGGCAAACGCCACCAGGCGGCCGTAGCCGTCGTCGGCGGCGCCGGTGCGCGAGCGGTCCACCTTGTAGTAGGCCGCTGTGAGGTCGACCCACGGGGTGGCGGCCCAGGTGCCGCCGGCGGACAACACCCGCTGCACGGTGAACCGGCCTGCGGCTGTCTCGGCCTTGTTGCGGCCCGCATTGGCGGCCAGGCGCACGCTGCCCCACTGGTACGCAGCGCCCAGGGTGGTGCCGTCGAGTGATCGATTGTTGGCGTCGTTGAAGCTCTGATAAGCGCCGGACACCACGAAGCCATCCGCAGCCCAGGCCAGGCCCACACCGCGTGACGACAGGGCCGAGGCCTGCGACGCGACCTCGCCAACGCCCCACATGGCACGTGCGGTGAAGCCGCCGAAACGGCCCGTGTACTTCAGTGAATTGTCCAGCCGGTACGAGCCCGAATTGGCGCCTGCGCTGCCGTACTCGATGCCCAGTCCATGCTGGCTCAGCGCCGTCACGCCGATGTTGGGGTTGAAGCTGGCAAAGCGCATGGCCAGCGGATCCACGGGCGAGATGGCATCGGCCAGCGTCGTGGTCTGGCGGCCCAGGGCCAGCGTGCCCCAGCTGCCCTGCAGGCCCACCCAGGATGCGCGGTCGAAGTATTTGGTGGCGTTGGCCGGGGCACCCGTGTCGGCGTTGAGGCCGCTCTCCAGGTTGAACAGTGCCTTGGCGCCGCCGCCCAGGTCTTCACTGCCCCTCAGGCCCCATCGGCTGGTGGTGTGGATGCCACTGCCCAGGCTGCGACTGGAGCCGGCCGTGGGCGCGTTGGATGCGGTGAGGCCGCTGCCGTTGCGCAGGCCCAGGTCTACCACGCCGTACAGTGTCACATCAGTGCCTTGTGCCATCGCGCAGTGGCCGACCAATGCAGCGCAGGCCGCTGCCATCTTCGTTTTCATGGTTGTCTCCTCTTGTTGAAATGCGGGCATGTGTGCCGCTGAGGGGCGGTGGCGCCCCTCTCCCTCTATTTCCCAGAGCCTTCTTCGCAGGGGCTCAATCGGGTGTGAGCTGGGCCTTGACCACCACACCCTTCCACTTGGCGAGTTCCTGCTTCACCGTCAGGGCCAGTTGCTCGGGCGTGCTGGTGTCCACCACCGCGCCTTGCTCCTCGATGCGGCGCACCACGTCCTTGTCGGCCAGGGCGGTGTTCAAGGTCTTGTTGAGCAGGTCGATCACCGGGCGGGGCGTCTTGCCGGGCGCGAACAGGGCGTACCACTGGGTGATCTCCACACCCTTGATGCCTGCCTCCTCCAGCGTGGGCACATCGGGCAGCAGCGACGAGCGCTTGGGCCCGGCCAGCGCCAGGGCGCGCAGCTTGCCGCCCTTCACGTGCGGGTAGGCCGAGAACAGGCTGGGAAACATCACCTGCGTCTGCCCGGCCATGGTGTCGTTCATGGCGGGTGCAGCGCCCCGGTAGGGCACATGGGCCATCTGGGCGCCACTTTCGAGCTTGAAGATTTCCGCCGAGAAATGTGGGGCCGTGCCGTTGCCGGCCGATGCGTAGTTGAAGTCGTGGGGCTTGGCCTTGCTCAGCGCCACCAGCTCGCTCACGGTCTTGGCGGGCACCTTGGGATTCACCACCATCAGCGTGGGCGAATAGCTCACCATACCGATGGGCTCGAACTGCGTGATGGGGTCGTAGCGCAGCTTCTGCAGTGCGGGGCTCATGCCGTGGGTGCCGATGTAGCCGAACAAGATGGTGTGCCCGTCGGGTGCCGCACGGGCCACGTATTCGGCCGCAATGGCGCCATTGGCCCCGGCCTTGTTCTCCACGATGACCTGCTGGCCCAGCAGGGTGGAGAGCTTGATGGCCACCACACGCGCCATGCCGTCGTTGCCACCCCCGGCGGCGGTGGGCACGACCAGCGTGATGGGCTTGTCGGGATAGGCCGCATGGGCGGTGCCGGCGGCCCAGAAGGCGCTGGACGCAAGCGCCAGCGCAGCCGTGGCCAGCGCCGTGCGGCGCGTGGTGGAGTGAATGGAACGGGGCATGGTTTGTCTCCTGTCGTAATGGTTGGAATCGTCGAAATCGTTGGGCGGGCGCTGCGCAAGCGGCGCCCTGAAGAGCGCTCAGTGGGCGGGGGCGCTTTCGGGCACGAACAGCGTGCCTTCCAGAATCTTTCGGGCGGTGCGTACCAGCGCGGCCTGCACCAGCTTGAACTGGCCATCCACCTCGCTGAGCTCCACCTCCACCTGGATGCGGCCTGCCGGGTGCTGCACTTCCACGCGGCGCAGCCCGGCGGCGGGTGCATGCCGTTCGTCGGTGGCCACGGTGCCCGGCAGTACCGAGGCCGCCGCCACGCCAATCGCGCCCGTGACGGCATGCGAGCGGTGGCACTGGTGGGGGGTGAAGTAGCGCGACACCACGCTGCCTGGTGATGTGCCCGGCGACACGATCACCGGCTTGGGCAGCACGCTGTGTGTCACATCGCCCATGCCCATGCGCTGGCCTGCTTCGAGGCGCAGGGCCTCGATGCGGGTGAGCAAGGCGGTGTTGGCGTCCAGCTCGGAAGGTGTCTCGTCGCCGCGCAGGCCCAGGTCGGCGGCGCGCACCAGCACCATTACCTGCGCCGCGTCGATGCAGGTGACCTGCAGGCCCTGGATGGTGTCGATGCGCTGGCCGGTGGGAAAGATCTGCCCGGTGACGGCGCCCCAGGCGTCCAGGAAGTTCATCAGCACGGGGGCTGCCGTGCCCTGCACGCCGTCGATGCGCACATCGCCGTCGTAGTGCACCTGGCCGCCCGCCGTGCACACCTGCACGTCGATGCGGGAGCGGGTGTTGACGTTGTAGACCCGCACGGTGGTGGTCTGGCCTTCGCGGTCTGCTGGGACCAGCCCCTGCTCGATGGCAAAGGGCCCCACACCGGCCAGCATGTTGCCGCAGTTGGGGCGTGTGTCCACGCGGGCCTCCTGCACGCTGACCTGGGCAAACAGGTAGTCCACATCGCAGTCGGGCTGCGTGGAGCGCGAGACGATGGCGACCTTGCTGGTCAGCGAGTTGCCGCCGCCAAGGCCGTCGATCTGCAGCTCATGGGGCGATCCCAGGGCCGCAATCAGCGTGCGGTCGCGGGCTTCGGGGTCGCGCGGCAGCCAGTCGGCCAGGAAGAACGGCCCCCGGGAAGTGCCGCCACGCATCAGAACGCAAGGAATGTTGGTGCTCATGGGTCGGCATGGTGCGACGCCTTCGATGATCTGTGAATTGCATTGTTGGCAACGATTGATGCATGCTGTGCAATAGATTAACGCGGCTTGTACATGCTCCAATCACGGCCGTGAATTGCAATGTTCTGATCGTTTGATGCACGGCTTGCAACGCTGAAAACACCCCGAAGCGCACTGGAAGGACGCCGCGATGAACAACAAATTCGACCTTGCCGACATCCAGGCCTTTGCGGCCGTGGCCGAGCTGCAGAGCTTTCGTGCGGCCGCCGAGGCCATCCACCTGTCGCAGCCCGCTTTCAGCCGCCGCATCGACAAGCTCGAAGAAGCCCTGGGTGTGCGCCTGCTCGACCGCACCACGCGCCGCGTCACGCTCACGGCCGTAGGGCGCGACTTTGCGCGCAAGACCCGCGTGTGGCTGGACGACCTGGACGGCATGCTCATGGGTCTGGGCGATGTGGCCGCGCGGCGCATGGGCGAGGTCACGATTGCCTGCGTGCCCTCGGCCGTGTATTACTTCCTGCCGCAGGTGGTCAAGCGCTACCACGAGCGGTTTCCGAAAATCCGCGTCAAGGTGCACGACGCCAGCGCCAACGAGGTGCTGGTGGCCGTGGCGCAGGGCGATGCGGACTTCGGCCTGAACTTCATCGGCAGCCAGGAGGCCGAGATCGAGTTCAAGCCCGTGCTGGCCGAGCGTTTTGTGGCCGCCTGCCGGCGCGACCATGTGCTGGCGCGGCGCAAGAAGGTGAGCTGGGCCGAGCTCGGGCAACACGACTTCATGTCGGTGGGCAAGACGTCGGGCAACCGCCTGCTGATGGACCTGGCGCTGGCCAACGTGCCCGATCGGCCGCAGTGCCTGTACGAGGCCAAGCACGTGACTACGCTGCTCGGCCTGGTGGAGGCGGGCCTGGGCGTGGCGGCCGTGCCCAGCCTGGCCATGCCGGGCAAGGACCACCCCACGCTGGTCAGTATTCCGCTGGTGGAGCCCATCGTCACGCGGCAGATGGGGCTGATCAAGCGCCGGGGAAAAACCCTGTCGCCTGCCGCGCAGCAGCTGTATGACCTGCTGGTGGCTACGCGTTCTGCGCGCCCGCGCAGTGCTCCGGCGGCATCAAAAATACAATCGGGGCAATGACTTCCCCTACCAAACAGCGCGTTGTCGTCGGCCTTTCCGGCGGCGTGGACTCGGCCGTGACCGCCTACCTGCTCAAAAAGCAGGGCCATGAGGTGGTCGGCATCTTCATGAAAAACTGGGAAGACGATGACGACAGCGAGTACTGCTCGTCCAACATCGACTTCGTGGATGCCGCCGCTGTGGCCGATGTGATCGGCATCGAGATCGAGCATGTGAACTTCGCGGCCGACTACAAGGACCGGGTGTTTGCCGAGTTCCTGCGCGAGTACCAGGCCGGCCGCACACCCAACCCCGATGTGCTGTGCAACGCCGAGATCAAGTTCAAGGCCTTCCTGGACCACGCGATGCGCCTGGGTGCGGAGAAGATCGCCACCGGCCACTATGCCCGCGTGCGGCACAACCCGGCCACGGGCCTGCATGAATTGCTCAAGGGCCTGGACCCGAGCAAGGACCAGAGCTACTTTCTGCACCGCCTGAACCAGGCGCAGCTGTCCAAGACCCTTTTCCCCGTGGGTGAGTTGCACAAGACCGAAGTGCGCCGCATTGCCGAGGAGATCGGCCTGCCGAACGCCAAGAAGAAGGATTCCACCGGTATCTGCTTCATTGGTGAGCGGCCCTTCCGCGAGTTTCTGAACCGCTACATCAGCCATGCGCCCGGGCCCATTCTGGACGACCGGGGACGCAAGCTGGGCCAGCATGTGGGCCTGAGTTTCTACACGCTGGGCCAGCGCCAGGGCCTGGGCATTGGGGGCGTGAAGGAAAAAGGCGCCCAGCGCGGTGGCGGCGCGCACGAGCCCTGGTTCGTGGCCCGCAAGGACCTGGAGAAAAACACGCTGCGGGTGGTGCAAGGTCACGACCACCCCTGGCTGTTGTCGCACCGCCTGGTGGCGCATGATGTGAGCTGGTGCGCTGGGCAGGCCCCGGCGCCCGGTGCCTACGCTGCCAAGACGCGCTACCGCCAGCAGGACGCAGCGTGCGCGCTGGAGACCGTGCCCGATGGCTTTGCGCTGCAGTTTCCGGACGCCCAATGGGCCGTGACGCCCGGGCAGAGCGCGGTGCTGTACGACGGTGATGTCTGCCTGGGCGGTGGCGTGATTGCTGCCGTGGAGGGGCTGCCGCAGCCCACCGGCCATGCGCCGGCGGTGCAGCCAGCCATGGCCCGTTGATGCTTCAAAATTGATAGCTGTCAGGGCAATGGAATCTAGCGCTTGCACCTGATTTGTCTTGAAACTCTCTTTCCAGATGCAAAAAAGCCGGGGCGGTGATCGCTCCGGCTTTTTTGTGGTGCGGTGCCCTGGCGTGTCAGTCGTCGTTCGTGGCCAGGCTGATCAGGATGCGCAGCACGTACCAGAGCATGAGCGCAATCGATGCGAACAGGTGCAGCGCTGCGCCGGCGGGGCGGTCTGCAGGGTAGTCGTGGATGATGCGCGAGGTGTCGTACAGCACGCAGGCGCCCGCAAACAGCACCATGAGCCCTGAGAACCAGATGCCCAGCTTGAAGCCGAAGATGGCGCCCGCGATGATGGTGCCCAGTGCCACCAGGCCCGCCACCTTCAGGATGCCGCCCAGGAACGAAAAGTCGGTCTTGCTGCTGAACGCCGTCCAGGTGAGCGCCGCCACCAGCAGCAGCGTGATGAAGGCGGCAGCGCCGATGGCGCCGGGCACCAAAAGCTGGGCAATGCCGAACATCGGGGCAAAGATGAGCCCTTCGGCCAGCACGTAGAGGCCCAGGCCCATCAGCTGTGTCTGAGGGTTGTCCGAGTTGTCGGCCAGATGCGATGCCAGCCAGCCCACGAGCATGAAAGCGCCCACGACCCCCAGCCACAGGAATTTGCTGCCGCTGGCCATGAGCATCTTGGCCGCGGCGGTGGAAAGTCCGCTCACCATCAGCACCGCCGACAGCACGACAAAGGCCAGAATGGCCACGCCCAGGTGCTTGTAGGTGGAGACGATGAAATCGCGCCGCTCCATCGGAGCGCCCGCAGGGGTTTGTGGCGAAAGTGCGTTGGGGTTCATGGTGTGGTCCTCCCTAGTGAGCGCGCAGGTTGGCGCAAACGATGGGAGGAGCGCGCCCCGGGCGCTGCCCCTCCCTCCCTCTCTCTTTTTATAGGGTATGGCCGTCAGGCGGCGGCCAGCTGGTGTGCTTCGTCGGCGGCCCGCAGCTTGCGGTTGGACCACACGCCTGCCGCTCCAACCAGCGTGAGCAAAATGGCAAAGATCCAGGTGCCTGCACCGCTGAAGGACTGCGCGGAGGAGGCCGCTTCGGCCTGCAGCCGCTGTTTGGTGGTGTCGTAGCTGATGACGGTCGCGCCGTCTGCCGATACTTCATAGACCAGGTCGCTGTCGCTGCCATCGACCAAGGCGGTGACTTTTTCGTCGATCAGGTTGCCCACCAGCTGCTGCGGTGTGCTGTGGTCGATGCGCAGCTTGCGCGCCTCGGCACCAGCGGTGTCGGGCTGGACCGTGATTTCGTAGTACTTCTTGGTCGTACGACGCTTGCGCTTGACGGTGACTTCAGAGGCCTGCGTCACGGTACCGGACACGGTCTGCAGGCTTTCGCGCGCCACGTAGGCGTGGCCGTCTTCCGCCTTCCAGCCGCTGTACACCGACAGCCCGATGAGCCCCGGGCCCGCAAGCAGCAGGAGCCACGCGTAGCCAGTGATAAATATCAAAATCTTGCGGACGAACCCTGGCATCACAACCCTCTCTCTTTTCAGTTTGGAATATTGATTTTGGTAACTGCTGGCCGCCGGGTTTTGCACCTCTTTGGCGAGCCAGACCGCGATGATCTTTGATATTTCCGTATCGAATGTAAGGAATTGTTGGTTTGTCGCGGTGGTGCCGAACTGGACAAAACTGAGACGCGGCGCCCGTAAGCGCCGTTGTAAAAGCCATCACTCCATGGCCGCGCTGGCGCTTGTGAGTCGGGAGGGCCCCAGCACCTCCTGTTGCGAGTTGCTACGTTTTGACGCCCACAGGCGACGTTTTCCGTGGGGTCGGGCATGCCTTGCGCACAGGCAAAAAAAAGCCCACACCTTGCGGGTGCGGGCTGGGGACTGAGTCCGGTGCCAGAAGCTGTCAGAACGGAATGTCGTCGTCCATGTCGTCAAATCCGGAGGCCGCGCGCGGTGCCTGTGCCACGGGAGCGGGTGCAGGGCGCTGAGCGGGGGCGGCCATGGGGCGCGGCGCTGGCGCTGCACGGCGCGGGGCCTGGTCGTAGCCACCCTGGTCGCCACCGTAACCGTCGTCGTATCCACCGCCTTGCTGTCCGCCGCCCTGTCCGCCACCGCCCATGCCCTGGCGGCTGCCCAGCATCTGCATCTGGTCGGCGCGGATTTCGGTGCTGTACTTTTCAACTCCGCTCTGGTCGGTCCACTTGCGGGTGCGCAGGCTGCCTTCCACATACACCTGCGAGCCTTTGCGCAGGTACTGGCCGGCGATTTCGGCGAGGCGGCCGTTGAAGACCACGCGGTGCCACTCGGTGGCTTCCTTCATTTCGCCAGACTGCTTGTCTTTCCACTTGTCGGTGGTGGCAATCGTCACGTTGGCCACCTGATCGCCGCTGGGGAAGGTGCGCATTTCAGGGTCGCGGCCCAGGTTGCCGACGATGATGACTTTGTTTACGGATGCCATGGTGCTGTCTTTGCCTTTAAGGGATAAAAGCGCCGGATTTGGAGAGAGATTCCAGGCGCCAAACGCTCCATTGTGCCGCAACCGGGGGGCAATGGAAGCCCTGACGGCGTGGCACGGCTTGGTGGTTCAGTGCCCGCCACGCCCCACGGGCCGCAGCGGCCAGGTCAGCACCAGCCACAGGGCGGTGAGCGCCGTGGTCACAGCAAACAGGCCCGGAGCGCCCGCCCACTTGACCAGCGCACCACCCAACGCACCGCCCGCAAACAGGCCCAGCGACTGCAGGGTGTTGTAACTGCCCAGCGCCGCGCCGCGCAGATGTGCTGGCGCCATGCGCGACACCAGACTGGGCTGGCTGGCCTCCAGCGCATTGAATCCGCAGAAAAAGACGAACAGCAAAGGCCCTAGCACCCACAGCGTGGCCGGCACACCGCTGGCCGCCAGCAGGCCCAGCCCCGCCTGCACCACCAGCACCAGGGCAATGGCTCCGAGCAGGGCTGCGCGCAGTCGGCCCGCACGCTCCAGCGCAAACAGTCCGCCCATGGCGGCAAACGACAGCACCACGGCGGGCAGGTACACCTGCCAGTGGTGGTCTTTGGTGAGTCCTGCCTGTACCAGCATCGCGGGCACGGCCACCCACATGGACAGTTGCACGGTGTGCAGCACAAACACGCCGAGGTTCAGGCGCAGCAGGTCAGGGTGTCCCCACACATCGGCCAGGCGGCCCCGGGGGGCGTTCCGGTGCAGCGCAGGCTCGGGCGGCACCCACCACACCACCACGGCCACACCGGCCAGGGCCAGGGCACAGGTCAGGCCAAACAGCCCCGCCAGGCCGATATGGGCAGCCAACATCGGTGCAGCCACCAGCGCCACAGCAAACATCAGCCCGATGCTGCCGCCCACCAGCGCCATCGCCTTGGTGCGCACGCTGTCGCGTGTCTGGTCGGCCAGCAGCGCGGTCACGGCTGCCGACACAGCCCCCGCGCCCTGCAGCGCCCGGCCCAGCAGCAGTCCGGTCAGAGAATCCGCCAGCGCGGCCATCAGACTGCCGCCTGCGAAGACGAGCAGGCCGAGCACGATCACCCGCTTGCGCCCGAAGCGGTCGGAAGCGATGCCCAGCGGCAGCTGCAGGACTGCCTGCGTCAGGCCATAGATGCCCATGGCCAGACCCACCAGTGCAGGGTCGTCGCCGCCAGGGTACTTGCGTGCCTCCAGGGCAAACACGGGCAGCACCAGGAACAGGCCCAGCATGCGCAGCGCAAAAATGAGGGCCAGGCTGACGCTGGAGCGACGCTCCAGCGCGGTCATGGGGGTGGCGGGTGCAGAGTGCTGCGGGGCAGCTGCGGCTGTCAGGGAGGAATAATCCGGCACGGTGGTGCGCTAAGGTCCGGTAAGCAAAAGCGAGATTTTCGCGCATTGGCCCTGACGGCCCATTGCAGCCGGCCCTGTGGCCCTGACTTTCAGCCGGAATCCTGCTTGGAATGCCGATCCATCCACAGTATCCGTGCGGCGAGTGCGGCCAGCAGGCCCAGTGCCCAGGGGTTGTCCACGGGGGTGGGAACGTGGGAGCCGTCGTGGGAGGTGGCGCCATGAGGGGCCCGAGGCGCTGGTGCCGCGGATTGGAGCTCCTGGGCCGCTGTGACGTCTGCGGTGCACAGCAGGGCCACGGCAGTGGTTTCGTGCGGCGTAGGTAAGGGCAGGGCTTCGGTACCGGCCTTGGCTGAGAGGGCTGTGCACAGGGCCGCTCCTGCCCAAAGCAAGTGCCGTGAGGGCGCGGTGGCACGTCGGTGGAGCTGCCCTGCGCACTGTGGCATGCCTGTCGAAGAAATACCAAAAATCGCCTGCAGTGCTGACCTGTATTGCATCGGTAGCTATCTTTTTTGATTTGTTTTGCGCCCCAATCCCACCCACAGAGGCAGCGCCAGCGTCAACACAGTCAGCGCCCAGGGCCCCAGTGCGGGTACGGAGACTGGCCCTGTCCCCCCACCCGCTCCCGCCAGCAGCACGGGCAACCCGGGGTCGGTGATGTGGCCGGGCACGGCGTCGCTATCGCCAAGGCCACCGTCGGTCAACGTTAGCGTCACGCTACGGCGGTCGGGGGCGAACACCGCCGTGCTGCCGGGCAGCGCATACCAGTGGGGCTGGGCGCAGGCCGCTCCGTTGCAGTTCAGGCCCTGGGGGCTGGGGCCGTATTTGAGGTACACCGCACCGGCCGGAACGGGCTCGCTGTAGTGCACGGTGAATTGGGCACTGGAGCCTGCGCTGCCGCCGCTGAGCACCAGGCGCAATGCCCGGTGCTGCGTACTTGCGCCGCCAGGCAATGGTGCGGGTAGCGCGGCGTCGAGGACTGCTGTGTCCAGGCCCCATCCCTGGTTGGCGGCTGGGTCAGGCAGCGCGAGCGATGTGCGCAACCCTCCGACAGCGGACAGGGGCCAGGGCGCGCTGCATTGGCGCGAGTCGGCCCCACCGTTCTGGCCCGCGCAGGTCCAGGCAAAAGCCCCTGAGGCCGCGGCCACGCTGCCTGCTGCACCTGCGCTGCACAGGCCGGCCGTGGGTGGGGTGATGCGCTCCTGCCCGTCTGCCGCACCACAGGCGCCGTCGGCGGGCGGAGAGACGAAGGCGAAGACCGCGCCGCTCAGTACGGCCGTGCCGCTCTCCGCCACCACCTGCACGGTGGCATTACCTGCCGCATGAGACGGGGTGAGCACATCGATGCGGGTGTCGTCCACTACATTGAAACTGCTGGCGGCCACGCCGCCGAAGCTCACGCGCGTCGTACTCAGCAGCCCGCTGCCACGCAGCGTTACAGGGGTGCCGCCCGTGGTGGGCCCGGTGGTGGGGCTGGCACTGGCCAGCGCTGGCGCCGAGGCATACAGGAAGAATCCCTGGGCCGTGCCAAGGCCGGTTGTGACTTCCACGCCTGCCGATTGCAACGGCGCCGGGGGCGGAATGGCGGTCACCTGCGTGGCATTGTCTACAGTGAAGGAGAGGGCGGACTGACCAGCAAAGCGCACCGCCGTGGTCCCTGTGAGATTGGTGCCGGTCAGTACCACCGGCACCCCGCCCGCAGGGGGATTCCAGCGCGGTGCCACGCTGGTGACGGTGGGCCGCAATTCAGGCGGCACGGTGTAGGTGAAATAGCCCATGGGGTGCGGCATATGGGCGATGGGCGTGGAGATCTCGAACATCACCGTAAGGCCTGCCGGCTGGGGCGGCGCGACAGCGATGATCTGCGTGTCGCTGTCCACGGTGAAGCGGGTGGCGGGCTTGCTCCCGAACAGCACCGTCGTCGCCCCGGTGAACCCGCTGCCGGTGATGGTGACCTCGGTGCCGCCGAGCATTGAACCTTCGCCGGGGCCCAAGTTCGTGATGTTGGGCTGGGGCACATAGGTGTAGCTGCCTGCCGCCGCCGTGCCCAGGGCGGTGATTAGTTCCACTGCGACGGTGCCACGGGCATGGGCAGGCGTGGTGGCCGTGACGCGGGTGCCGCTGCCGTCGACGATGAGGTTGGTGGCATCCACGCCGTCAAAGCGAACGGCCGAGGTGCTGCTCAGGTTGGTGCCAGTAAAGACCACCCGGGTCCAGCCCATGGTCAGGCCCTCGGTGGGCGCAAAACTGGTGACGGTGGGTTGAGCACAGGCCAGCTGCGGGCTGCACAGCACGGTAGCGAGCACGGCTGCAGCCAGTTTGCGGATGAATTGCATGGGGGAGTGCGCAAGGGGGGAACAGGCGGTGACCCATGCTAGGCGTGGCCGTCACTTCGGCTTGACTGTGCGTCTCAACGTTTTTGACCGGCTGTTTCGGCGGCATGCAGGCGCCGGGCGCAGGGTTACACCTGCAGAGTGCGCACCCAGTTCGCGTATTCGACTGTGGAGGGGGCTGCCTGGCTGGCAGTACCTGCTGCGGCGGCCAAGGCGCCGCCCGCCATGGCCCTCACATCGCTGGGCGTAAGGCCGAATGCCGCACGGAAGGTCCGGCTGAAATGTGCCTCGCTGGAGAAGCCGCTGCGCGTGGCGACCTCGGCCACCCGCAGACGGCGATTGGCCGGGCTGGCCAGCGCATGGAAGGCGCGCAGCAGCCGACGCTGCTGTACATAGTGCGCCACACCGCCCAGCGGCTCGAACAGGCGGTACAGCAGGCTGCGCGAAATACCGAAGTGTTGGCACAGCAGCTCTGGGCGCAGCGGCGCTGCCAGGTTCTGCAAGATGTGTCGCTGGATGCGTTCCAGCGTCACCCCCTGCAGCTCGGCCCGCGCCTGGGCATGGGTGTGGCGGTTTGGCCGTAGGCACGCGGCCAGCATCTGGGTGGTGGCTTGCACAACGGCTGGGGCCTCTGCGAGCGTCACGTCCGGCAGGCGTTGATGCAGAGACTGAAGATAGTCGCTGAGCAGTCCGCCCAGGGCCGTACCCTGCCGCAGCACCGTGCCATGAAGGTCAGCGTCGCGCCCGCCGAAAGACTCGGCGGCGATCTCGCGCGGCACCACTAGCGACAGCACATGCGAGGGCTGGGCATAGGTGCGTTGCGTGCGCCCCAGGTCGAACACGGTGATGTCGCCCGGGCGCACCTCCATGTCCACGCCGTCATCATGCTGGCCGACAAAGCCACCGCTGCGGTACCACTGCACCAGGTAGTGGTCCACACCGTCGCGCGCTACGCGGGGCGAACCGCGTGAGAACTGCTGGCGCCCGAAGTTCAGGTCTCCCACCAAGAGCGCACCCAGGTGGCGGGCGGTGACTGAGGCCTGGAAGTCCTTGGGAGGCTCGTGCCCCACGGGAGCCACATCGAAGATCACCGAGATGCTGCAGCGCCAGGCTTCGAAGCGCTCATCACCCACCAGCTGGTCGGTAGCGAAGACGGTGGAAGGCAACGGTCCGGTGGATGGCATCGCAGTCCCGGATTTCAGCGGTGTTGGTGACGGCGCCTCAGGCCTAGCCAACCCAGGACCGCGACCAGCACTGCCAGAGCCCAGGGGTTGTTGACGGGAATGGCGGCTGCATCCGATCCGACAAAGAAGGCAGGTGCAAACGGGTCACGGATGCTGCCGACAGCGTTGTCGGAGTCTCCCACACCGTTGTCCGTCACGGTATAGCTCACAGTACGCCGGTCAGGGCTGAGGGTTGCCCCCGACCAGGCGAACCAGGTAGAAGCCCCCGCACCTGCTGTGGCAGGGCCAAACTTCCAAAACTGGATGCCGGCGGGCATGGGGTCTGGATAGTTCAGCGTGATGGTGACACTCCCCGAGCAGCCGGTGGCGAGGAACTCGAACCCTCCAAGGGGCAGCGTGAGGTTGCCAGGCATGCCGACGGGCGCCATGAAACTGGTGCCGCCTGGGTTCAGGGTGCAGCTCGCACCTCCGCCTGATAGCGTCGCAGTGGCCAGGCCTGCCATGCCAGGCACTGCGCCAGACACTGACAGTTGCGCATTGACGGTGAAGCTGCGGCTGACTTGCGGTGCTGGCAAAAAGACGCCATTGCCTGCTTGGTCGGCATTGATGGTGCAGCTGCCCGCCGTGACAAACGTCAGTGCCCCCCCGCTGGTGATCGTGCACACGCCGGTGGTGGACGAGGTGAACGCAACGGCCAGACCGGACGTGGCCGAGGCAGACAGCGTGGGCGTGGTGCCGAAATTCTGGCTGCCAGGATTGTCGAAGGTGATGGACTGTATGGCCTTGGGCGTGACGGAGTTGGATGCCGAAGACGCAGGCCCTGTCCCTGCAGAGTTATCCGCCGTCACGGTGAAGGTGTACGCCTGCCCGTTGGTCAGCCCCGTGACGACAATGGGTGATGCGGCCCCGTAGACAGGCGCCACGTCAGGTGGAGTGACGGTGACCGTATAGCCCGTGATGGCGGTGCCGCCGGTGTTCGCTGGTGCGGTGAAGGCCACCGAGGCCTGCGTATCACCTGCTATGGCCGTTCCAATGGTGGGAGCACCGGGCGCGATGGGGGTCACGGTAAAGCTGCGCGACACCTGGGGAGCTGCCAGGTACACACCGTTGCCCGCCTGATCGGCATTGATGGTGCAAGTCCCGGCCGTCCCGAAGGTCAGAACCCCCGCCGGGGTGATGGTGCAAACACCGAGGGTGGATGACGTGAAGGCCACGGGCAGGCCGGAGGTGGCAGAAGCACCGCCACCCAGGACAGCCAGATCAGGTGAGGTGCCATAGTTTTGGCTCCCCGGGTTGGCAAAGCTGATGGTTTGCACTGCCTTGGGTATGACGGAGTTGGACGCTGCCGACGCTGCCCCTGTGCCTGCGCTGTTGGTGGCCGTGACGGTAAAGGTATATGCAGTGCCATTGCTCAGGCCACTCACGGTGATGGGACAGGCTGCGGGCCCCGCGCAGGTGCCGGTTTTGCTGTCGGGGTTGGAGGTGGCTGTGTAGGTGGCAATGGCTGAGCCGCCATTGCTGGCGGGCGCTGTGAACGTGATGGTGGCCTGCGTGTTACCCGCAGTTGCAGTGCCGATGGTGGGCGCGCCAGGAACCATGGCATTGATGGCAAACGTTTGGGATACGGTTGTCGCGGCGTTCCACACGTTGTCGCCTGTCTGGGCGGCGACGATCGTGCAGTTGCCTGCAGAAACCAGGGTCAATGCCCCGCTCCCAGTGACGGTGCAAATGCCTGGGGTGGTGGAACTGAAGCTCACAGGCAGGCCCGAGGTCGCAGACGCCGTGAGGGAGAGGGACGTTCCGAAGTTCTGGGCGCCAGGGTTGGCAAAGGTGATGGTTTGCTCGCCTTTCGGGGTGACAGGCGCTGACGGCGATGACGCTCCACTGGAGCCGATGGCATTGGTGGCGATGACTGTGAAGGTGTAGGCGGTCCCATTCGTCAGGCCGGAGACGGTGATGGGCGAGACGGCCGTCGAGCCGGTGAGCCCCTGCGGGCTGGACGTGACGGTGTAGCCAGTGACGGCTGAGCCTCCATTGCTGGACGGCGCACTGAAAGACACACTGGCCTGCCCATCCGCTGGCGTGGCCACCACACCTGTGGGGGCTCCCGGTGCCATGGCCTGCACGGTCACTGTGATAGTGCGTACGGCGCTATCGGACCCGTCGCTTACCCGCACTGCAAAACTGTCATTGCCGCTGTAGTTGGATGCGGGCGTGTACGTGATGGTGCCAGACGGCGCAATGTCGGTTCCTCCCGAGGCAGTCGCTGTACCGCTGATGGTGAGCGTTCCGTGCACCGGCGCCGTCTGAGCGGACCATGTCTCTGTCTGTCCGGTGTCGGTATCGCTCACGTGGAGCAATGACTTGATGTCTGTGGCGGCAGCGTTCGCGCTGACCGTGAGCGTTGTCGTGGCGCCAACGAAGCTGGGTGCGACGTTGGTCATGGTCGTCGTCACCTTGGTGGTGTTGTTGCTGGTGCCGACATCGGTGCCATCATCAGGGACCAGGGTGAACGTGGTGGTCACCGTGCTCCCCGTTGGGCCTTGCTGGTACGTGGGCGTGAACACCAGACCCCGCAGGTTGGTGGTCACGGTGGCTGGCGCCTGGGCTGTCAAGACGTAGCTACCAGCGCTGCCCGTGAGCCCTGTGCCCGCGAGCGTGCCATTGGCTGCTGCGTAGCTGATCTGCACCGAGACAGCATCGCCGTTCGCGTCCGAGACAGTAACGCCTGTGAACGGTGCAATCGTGGCGTTGTCGTTGACCGCACCGGAAGTCATGAAACTGCCACTCAGGCTGGGGCGGGTATTGGTTGTGACGTTGGCGCTGCTGGAATAGGCGCTATAGCCGTTCGCATTTCCGGCGGATACCCGGTAATAGTAGGTCGTGGTTTGAGCGAGGCCCGAAACGAGGGCTGGCGAGTCGCCGACGCTGGCCGGGTTGTAGCCAGCAATGCAAGAAGTAAACCCCGCGTCTGTACATACCTGCAAGCGGTACGCGTCTGCGCCGGTGGCGGCAGCCCAGTTGGCTGTGAAACGATCGGCGCGGACATTGCTGACTGTCTGCAAGGTGGGCGCTGCGGGCACTGTGGTGGTGCTAACCGTCGCGGATGGAACACTGTCCCCGCCGCCGTTGTAGGAGCGCACACGGAAGTAGTAGGTCGTCCCCGCGTTGCTCAAGCCAGTGACCGTGGCGCTGGTCGGGGGGGTGGGCGAGGCTGTAATTACCAGTCCGTTGTAGCCGGGGTGAAAGGTCGTAAACGCCGCGTCGGTTGCGACGTCAAGCTTGTAGCCCACTACGCCGGGCACGCCGGACCAATACACGGTCGTGCTCCCACCGGAGATATAGGGCTGTACCCCGGAATTCAGCGGTCCGATCGTAGGCGCATCAGGTGCTGGCACCGTCACGCCCTGCTGTACGTTGATCTTGCCGCAGGCCGAGTTGGTGCTGTTGTAGCCCGTACCGGCGACGGGTGTGCCGGCCGAAGAGGGTGCGTAGAACGCAATGGTGCTGTTGTTGAGGTCCGTGCTACCCAGCGAATTGCTGACGACCCAGTTATCCTGCCCAAAGATGGAGGCGCGGTACAGGTACCAGCCGCTGCCGTCATAGCGGGGCACACCGTTGAGCGTGCCGTTTTCGTTGTAGTTTCCGACAATGGAAGGGGGCCAGGCGTTCTGACAACCGCTACCCGCGCCGCCATCCTGTATGGCGTAGTTGACGGCGTACGAAGGGCCGGCCAATAGAAGGCCCAGGGCTGCGCCCAGAATCCATTTCATTGCATTTCTCCCTGAGACCCGCTTTCGGCATCGCCGAGGTCATTGCTTCGGGCGAAATGTATCCAAGGCGTGACTGAATCTTTTTTGTGAAGGCGTGATGTTAACAATTGGCCACAGGGCTATGGAGGGGTTGTAACAACGCGACACGACACAGCCGCCTCTCGCCATAGCGAGCAGGTCGTGCCCCTCGTGGTCTCGCCTATCATGGTGGGTTTTCCTGCACCGAGCCCGCCCGTGACCCCTCCCCCTGTTGCCGACGACCGATCCGCCGATGGTGTCTACCTCGCCCGCGCCCTGCGCGAGCAGCGCATCAGCATCCGGGGGGCGCGCACGCACAACCTCAAGAACATCGACCTGGACATTCCGCGCAACCAGCTGGTGGTGATCACGGGGCTGTCGGGCTCGGGCAAATCCAGCCTGGCGTTTGACACGCTCTATGCCGAGGGCCAGCGGCGCTATGTGGAGAGCCTGTCGGCCTATGCGCGGCAGTTTCTGGGGCGGCTGGACAAGCCGGATGTGGACCTGATCGAAGGCCTGTCGCCCGCCATCAGCATTGAGCAGAAGGCGACCAGCCACAACCCGCGCTCCACCGTGGGCACGGTGACCGAGATCCACGACTACCTGCGCCTGCTGTATGCCCGTGCAGGCACGCCGTTCTGCCCGGACCACGGTCTGCCGCTGGCCGCGCAGACGGTGAGCCAGATGGTGGACGCCGTGCTGGCCTTGCCCGAGGACACCAAACTCATGGTGATGGCCCCCGTGGCACGCGAGAAAAAGGGCGAGTTCACCGAGCTGTTTGCGCAGATGCAGGCGCTGGGCTACATCCGCTTTCGCGTGGATGGGCAGATCTACGAGCACGAGAACCTGCCCCCGCTCAAGAAGACCGAGAAGCACGACATTGACGTGGTGATCGACCGGGTGAAGGTGCGCGCTGACCTGCAGCAGCGCTTGGCCGAGAGCATTGAGGCGGCCCTGCGCGTGGGCGGCAACGAGGGCAATGGCCGCGTGCTGGCGCTGGAGATGGACACGGGCCAGGAGCACCTGTTCAGCAGCAAGTTTGCGTGTCCGGTGTGCAGCTACTCGTTGGCCGAGCTGGAGCCGCGCCTGTTCTCGTTCAACTCGCCGATGGGCGCCTGCCCGGCGTGCGACGGCATTGGCCAGCGCGAGGTGTTCGACCCGGCGCGCGTGGTGGCCTTCCCGTCGCTCAGCCTGGCCAGCGGTGCCATTAAGGGCTGGGACCGGCGCAATGGCTACTACTTTGCGATGCTGGAGAGCCTGGCCCGGCACTACGCATTCGACATCGAGGCACCGTTTGAGTCGCTGCCTGCGCCGGTGCAGCACGCCATCCTGCACGGCTCGGGTGATGAAGAAATCGCCTTCAGCTACATCATGGACAGCGGGGCTTCCAAGGGCAAGGTGCACACCAAGAAGCACCCCTTCGAAGGCATCATCCCCAACATGGCGCGCCGTTACCGCGAGACGGATTCGGTGGTGGTACGCGAAGACCTGGCACGCTTTCGCAGCACCCAGCCCTGCCCCGAATGCCACGGCGTGCGCCTGCGCCGCGAGGCCCGCCATGTGAAGGTGGGCGAAGGCACACAGGCCCGTGCCATCTACGAAGTGAGCCACGCCACGCTGAGCGACGCGCACGCGTGGTTCCACGCCCTGCAGCTCACCGGTGCCAAGGCCGAGATTGCCGACAAGGTGGTGCGCGAGATCGCCACGCGCCTGCAGTTTTTGAACGACGTGGGCCTGAGCTACCTGAGCCTGGACCGCAGCGCTGAAACGCTCAGCGGTGGAGAGGCGCAGCGCATTCGCCTGGCCTCCCAAATTGGATCGGGCCTGACGGGAGTGATGTACGTGCTCGACGAGCCCAGCATTGGCCTGCACCAGCGCGACAACGACCGGCTGATCGCCACGCTGCAGCACCTGCGCGACATCGGCAATAGCGTGATCGTGGTCGAGCACGACGAGGACATGATGCGCGCCGCCGACCATGTGATCGACATGGGCCCCGGTGCGGGCGTTCACGGCGGGCGGGTGATGGCGCAGGGCACGTACGACGAAGTGCGCGCCAATGCCCAGTCGCTCACGGGCCAGTACTTGTCGGGCACGCGCACCATTGCCGTGCCCCAGCGCCGCACGCCCTGGTTGCCGGTGCTGGACCAGCCCGCGCCCGTGGTGGAGGCCAAGACCAAGTCGCGCTTTCCGCAGACCGAAGCCAGCAAGCGCCGCGCCGAGCGCATGGCCGAGCACCATGCGCGCCAGGGCGCCGTACAGGCGCTGCGCGTGGTGGGTGCCACGGGCAATAACCTCAAGGGGGTGACGGTGGACTTCCCGGTGGGGCTGCTCACCTGCGTGACGGGCGTGTCGGGCTCCGGCAAAAGCACCTTGGTCAACGACACGCTCTATGCCGCCGTGGCGCGGCAGGTGCACCGTGCGCACGAAGAACCGGCCGAGCACGAAGAGATCGTGGGCATCGAGTATTTCGACAAGGTCATTAATGTGGACCAAAGCCCCATTGGCCGCACGCCGCGCAGCAACCCCGCCACCTACACGGGCCTGTTCACCCCCATCCGCGAGCTGATGGCCGAGACCAACACTGCCAAGGAACGCGGCTACGGCCCGGGGCGCTTCAGCTTCAACGTGTCGCAGTCTTCGGGCGGTGGCCGTTGCGAGGCCTGCCAGGGCGACGGCGTGGTGAAGGTGGAGATGCACTTCTTGCCCGACGTGTACGTGCCCTGCGACATCTGCCACGGCCAGCGCTACAACCGCGAGACGCTGGAGGTGTTGTGGAAAGGCAAGAACATCGCCCAGATCCTGGAGCTGACGGTGGAGGACGCTGCGGCCTACTTCAAGGACGTGCCGACCATTGCGCGCAAGCTGCAGACGCTGCTGGATGTGGGCCTGTCATACATCCGCCTGGGCCAGGCCGCCACCACGCTCTCAGGCGGCGAGGCGCAGCGGGTGAAGCTGGCGCAGGAGCTGAGCAAACGCGACACGGGCCGCACGCTCTACATCCTGGACGAGCCCACCACCGGCCTGCACTTTGCCGACATCGACCTGCTGCTCAAGGTGCTGCACCAGCTGCGCGACGCGGGCAACACCATCGTCATCATTGAGCACAACCTGGACGTGATCAAAACCGCTGACTGGCTCATCGACATGGGCCCCGAGGGCGGTGCGGGCGGTGGCACCGTGGTGGGCGTGGGCACGCCCGAGGAGCTGGCGGCCAACCCGGCCAGCCATACGGGGCGGTATCTGGCGCCTTACTTGAAAAAATCGCCCGCCTGAGCCCTGTTGCCCTTCAGGGCGTCTTGCTCACAAACGCCACCGTCAGCCCCTTGGCCGTCACGGTGATGGGCCCTGGCTGCAGGCCCAGGCTGTCAAACACCGCCGTGTCTTGCGGGCGCAGTTGGTGCAAAGTGACTTCGCGCAGCGACTGTTCGGCCAGCAGCGGGCCGTAGGCATTGAGCAGCTCGGTCACCGCCGGGCGCAGGCTGGGAAACTCCATGCGCCCCAGCTGGATCTGGTGGGCGCGCAGCGTGCGGTCGCTGGCCTCGTAGCGCAGCGCAAACTCCACATCCAGGCTGCCCTGGTGGCTGCGCCGCAGCGCCGGGCCGGCCACATCCAGCGCCATGGCTGCGCCCAGCCGGTTCACTTCGGGCAGCAGGCGCAGGTGGGGCACCTGCACGCTCAGGTTGAACAGGCCTTGTACCGGCACGTTGCGCGGAAACTTGGGGTCCACCATGGCCTGCAGTTGGGCCAGAGGCACGGTGTAGCTGGGCTGTGCCAGCGCGCCCCGCGCCACCAGCAGCACCGCGCCGCCCAGGGCAATGCCCCGGGTGGCGTGGGTCAGGAATCGTCGGCGATGCAGCATGGGTGCTTTCCGTCAAAACCGTTGTGACACCGCGGTAGCAAAAAGGTGCCCAAGGCTTGCTGCAGGCGTTGTTACCAGAAGTTTGTGGATTTTGGGGCGATAGCGCTAGTGCTATATGCCTTGGGTGCTATCAAAATAGGTGCATTTACACGTGGGCTGCGGGATGGCGGTGGCGGGGCTCGGCCGCCACCGGTGCGACCAGCGCCGCGCTCAGCGCCCCACGACCGACCAGCCCGCCCGCTGGTTGTTCTTGTCATTCTCGTACTCCCACGCGGTGCCGCAGCGGTCGCACACATAGCGGGTGATGGTGACGGTGCCGTCCTCACGGTCTTCCTTGCGGTTGCCGCGCTGCACCAGCTCGGCATGGCCCGGCGCCTTGCGCCAGTTGCGCTGGATGCCCTGGCAGGGCTCGCACAGGGCCATGGGTTTGAGTTCGTTCTGTCGGGCCAGGTCTTTGGTCATGGGGTGGCAGCCGTCGTGGGCTGGTATGTGGGTGGGTTTGTGTGTGCGGGGCGGCTACTGTAAGGCACCTGCAGGTGCAGGGGCACAGCACTGTGGTTTCATTTCAAGCCAAATTGGCCTCTGGCGCTTGATTGATAAGCGCAAGTAGCTATCAAATCAGGACTGATCCCTCAGGCGGGCTGCCAAGGCCTTGGCCATGCGCGCGTTGTGCAGTACCACGCCCGCACGCTCCACCTGCTGGCGCGCTTCCACCACGAAGCCCTGGGCGGCAAAAAAGGGCTCGGCGGTCAGGCTGACGTGTGCGTGCAACTGGGTGATGCCGCGCTGCGCCGCTTGCGCGTGAATGTGCGCCATCAGCGCCCGGGCCACGCCCTGTCGTGCGAACTCCGGGGCCACGAAGAACATGTCGATATAGCCGTTGGCCTGCAGGTCGGCAAACCCGGCGATGGCGCCACTGCTCTGCGCTTGCGCGATGAAGGGCTGGTTGGCACGCATGCGCTCTGCCCACTGTGGGGCGTCATGGTGCAGTGGAGCCCAGGCGGCGAGTTGTTCGGCGGTGTAGTTCTTGCAAGCCAACCCATGCACCGAGGCATGGAAAACGGCGCGCAATGCAGGTTCGTCGCCGGGGCAGAAGTTGCGGATGGGGATGAACGGCATGGCGGGCAAGCGACACTGAAAAAGGCCGCGATGGTGCCACAGCCCTGCGTGGTGGAGACGGCGTCAGCCCGCCGCCATGCGCAGCCTGCGCGCTGCATCTTCGTCGCGCGCGTCGTCAATCTCGCGCAGCACGGCCTGCATGTCCACATCGGCATGCGTCGGCGCATAGATGCCGGTGAGCGGCGTCTCATTGCTCAGCAGCCCGCTCTGGTACAGGCTCCAGATTTCGGGGCCGTATTGGGTGGTGCGCAGCTCGGGGGCAAACTGGCCGAAGAAGTCGCGCAGGTTGGCCACGTCGCGCAGCAGCATGCGCTGGGCGTGGTTGTTGCCCGCAGCGTCCACGGCCTGGGGCAGGTCGATGATGACGGGGCCGTCGTGGCCCGCCTCTTCACCTTCTGTGCCAGGCAGGTGGGCCAGCAGGATGTTGAACTCCGACAAGTCCCCATGCACCACGCCCGCACACAGCATGCGCACCACCTCGGCCACCAGCGTGGCGTGGTGGGTGCGCGCGTCTTCGGGAGTGAAGCTCACATCGTTCAGGCGCGGGGCCGCATCGCCGTGGGCGTCGGTCACCAGCTCCATCAGCAACACGCCGTCGTGAAAGTTGTAGGGCTGCGGCACACGCACGCCGGCGGCGGCCAGGCGATAGAGCGCATCGACCTCGGCGCTTTGCCAGGCGGCCTCTTGCTCTTGCCGGCCAAATTTGCTGCCCTTGGCCATGGCACGGGCCGAGCGCGAGTTCTTGACCTTGCGGTTCTCGGTGTAATCCACGGCTTGGCGAAAGCTGCGGTTGTTCGCTTCTTTGTAGATCTTGGCGCAGCGGGTTTCGTCACCGCAGCGCACCACGTAGACCATGGCCTCCTTGCCGCTCATGAGCTGCCGGACCACGGTGTCGATCAGGCCTTCCTCGATGAGGGACTGCAGGCGGGGGGGAGCTTTCATCGGTGCATTTTGCCCGTGTCGCGCAATCCCCCGGCGGACCTTGTGCCAAAGTGCGTTTTGCTCAGCCCGTGCTGCACACACCGCGCAGCCGCAGGTGCGTGGCATCGTCCGCAGCCACCGGCAACTGGTGCTTGGCCTGCAGATAGTGGTGGGTGAACACGTCCAGGTATGCCTCCAGCGCCTGTGCGGCCTGCAGCTCGCCCGCCAGCTCCAGGCACAGCGCGCCGACCTCGGACGTACAGAAGTGGTCCATGCGGGTGGATCGGCGCAGGTGGTAGCGCGAGAGCTGCTCGGGCTGCAGGCTCAGCACGGGCAGGTGGTTGAGGTAGGGGCTCTTGCGGAACATCTTGCGCGCCTCGGGCCAGGTGGCGTCGAGCAGCACGAACAGCGGGCGTTTGCCCTCGGCCTGGACCACCTGCGTGACCACGCGCTCGGGCGCCACGAACTCGCCGGGGAACACCACATACGGCTGCCACTGTGGGTCGGCCAGCAGCGCCAGCAGGTCGGGGTTTACCTCGGTGCGCGCCCAGCCAAACGCATAGGTGTCGGCCACCACATCGGCGATCAGCCAGCCGGTGTTGCTGGGCTTGAGGGGCTCGATGTCCGCCATCAGCAGGCACATGCCTGCGCGCGTGGGCAGCACGGGCCGCAGCGCGCAGATGCAGTGGCTGGGCACCAGGCGGCAGCCCGCACAGCGTTGGCCCTTGGGGCCGCCCCGGGCCAGAAAGGGCTTGGCACTGCGGGCCAGGCGCTCGGCGCGCAGGCGTGCCACCGCATGCGGTGGGGCAGATGGTGTGACGGACGGCGTGTCGGTGGTGGCCACGTCAGTCGCCGAGGGGGCTGCGGGCTTTGTCACCGGCCGCCCGCACGTTCCAGCGCAAACAGCGGCAGCTCTGCCAGCGGGCTCAGCCACACGCCACCACCCAGCTCGGTAAAGCCCTCGCCCAGCGTGCGGCGGTACAGCTGTGCGGGGTGGCGGAACATGCGCGGGTCGGTCACTTGCTCGTCCACCACATCCTGCTCCCAGTCCTCGCGCGCGACGGCCTCCACATACAGGGCGCCCCGGCTCAGGCGCGCCAGGTTGCGCATGGCCTTTTGCACGTCGGCCTCGCTCAGGTAGGGCAGCACGCCCTGGCAGATCACCAGGTCGTAGGGCGTGCGGGCCTTGTAGTCCACCACCGAGCCGCGCTCCCAGCCAAACCGCTGGCACAGGTATTCGCTGAACTCCACGCCGTGGAACTGCGCCTGCGGAAAATGCCGTGCGATCACATCGCGCCACAGGCCAATGCCGCAGCCCACATCCAGCACCCGCCGCACGGGCACGCGCAGGTACTGCAGGTAGCTGCACACAAACGCGCCCAGGCGCTCGGTGTGCGCCGGGTCCACCACGCTGGTCTTCTTGTCGAAGTAAAAGCGCTGGTAGTACGCCTCGTCAAAAATGGCCGCGTCTGCGCTGCCGGTCACTGGTTTCACTGCTGCTTCCTTTTGCCGCGAACCGCCTGCGGGGGCAGCCGCACGATGGCGATTCGAGGTGGCTGTTCGAGGCGGCGAGTATCGCCCACGAGCGTATGGACTTCTGGCGGTGTAGTCTGCGGCCATGGATTCGCTGATCTCCGCATCCGCCCGCGCACTGGCCGCCGGGGACCCGCTGGGCGCCCTCAAGCGCGTGGCCCTGCGCGACGACCCACCCGCCCTGGCCTTGCGCGGCATTGCCATGGCGCAGCTGGGCGAACACCCCCGTGCGCGCGACCTGCTGCGGCAGGCTGCGCGCGCCTTTGGCACCCACGAAGCCCAGGCGCGCGCCCGCTGCGTGGTGGCCGAGGCCGAGGTGGCGTTGGCCATGCGCGACCTGGGCGGGTCACCCCGTCCGCTGCTGGAGGCAGCCGACACGCTGCAAGCCCACGGCGACACCGCCAACGCCACACAGGCGCGGCTGATTGCGGCGCGGCGGCTGCTGCGCATGGGCCGCCTGGACGAAGCCGCAGCGGCCATGGACGCTATGGCGACCGCCCCCACAGCGGGCGACCTGCCCCCCGCCCTGCGGGCCATGGCCGACCTGACCCTGGCCGAGCTGGCGCTGCGCTCGCTGCACATCGCCTCCGCCAGCGCGGCGCTGGACCGTGCGCAGGAGGCCGCTGAGCAAGCCCATGTACCGGCCCTGCTGGCTGAGGTGGCGCAGGCGCGCGCCGTGCTGGACCAACCCGCAGCGCGGCGCGTGGGGGCAGGGGTCGACCAGCCGCTGCGCCTTTCCGATGTGGCAGACCTGCTGGCATCGGGCGCGCTGGTGGTGGATGCATGTCGGCGCTGCGTGGGGGTGGGCGGTGGCCCCTCCACCGCAGACGCCGGCGTGTGGCAACTGCTGGCACGCCGGCCCATCCTGTTCGCGCTGGTGTGTGCGCTGGCGCAAGCCTGGCCCGGCGATGCGGAGCGCGAGGCGTTGATTGCGCAGGTCTTTCGCACCCGCGGCCCGGACGACACCCACCGTGCGCGGCTGCGGGTGGAGGTAGGGCGGCTGCGCGCGCTCCTGCGGCCGCTGGCGCGCATCGAGGCCACAGCGCGCGGCTTTGCGCTGCAGCCCTTGGACGCACGGCCCGTGGTGGTGCTGGCGCCGCCCATCGATGGCGAGCAGGCGGCGCTGCTGGCTCTGCTGTCGGACGGTGCGGCCTGGTCCACCTCGGCGCTCGCGTTGGGCACGGATGCCAGCCAGCGCACCGTGCAGCGCGCGTTGGCCGAGCTGGAAGCACAAGGCCGTGTGCGCTCCATCGGCCGCGCGCGTGCGCAGCGCTGGCTGGCGCCGCCGCTGTCCGGATTCACGACGATCTTGTTACTCCCTGCTGCGCTGCCGATTGCATAAAGTGGACGCCAAGCCCCCACCGGGCCACCACACAGGAGCCAACCATGACCGCGTGCACCCACACCGACCCGACACCCGCCACCCTCAGCCGCCACCCTTCACAACCCGCCGAGATCGTGCGCGAATACGGCCCCTTTGCGGGTGCAGACAGCGTGCACGGCGTCACCCACGACGGCCAGCATGTCTGGGCGGCCACGGGGGCGCACCTGGTGGCCTTCGATGCTGCAACGGGCGAGACCCAGCGCACGCTGGCCGTGGCCAGCGATGCAGGCACTGCGTTTGACGGCAGGCACCTGTACCAGATCACCGAGGCGCGCATCGACAAGATCGACCCCGCCACCGGCCGGGTGGTGGCCTCCATTCCTGCACCCGGCAACGGCAACGACTCGGGCCTCACCTGGGCCGAGGGCAGCCTGTGGGTGGGCCAGTACCGCGACCGCAAGATCCACCAGATCGACCCCGCCACCGGCGCCATCCGGCGCACCATCGAGTCCGACCGCTTTGTGACCGGCGTGACCTGGGTGGACGGCGAGATGTGGCACGGCACCTGGGAGGGTGACGAGAGCACGCTGCGCCACATCGACCCCGCCACCGGCGCCGTGCTGCAGCAGCTCGACATGCCTCCAGGCGTGGGCGTGAGCGGCCTCGAATCGGACGGTGCCGACCTCTTCTACTGCGGGGGCGGCGGCAGCGGCAAGGTCCGCGCTGTGCGCCGGCCCAAGGCGGCCCGCACCTGAGCCCCTGACACCTTCAGCCCTTGAGCGACGCGGCGCCCCGCCGCACCCACCACCCCTTGCGACCACAGGCCCTGCGCGCATCACGCGATGTCGCAGGCCGGGGACAGGTGCGGCTGCCAGCGCCTCTCTCCCCACGCAATTTTCCGTCCCGCAACGTCATCCACCACCCACCAGGAGCACCCCCATGAACGCACCCACCCCTCACCCCGTGGTTTCTGCCGACGAATGGCTGGCCCAGCGCCACGCGCTGCTGGCCCGCGAAAAGGCTCTGACCCGCCTGCATGATGAGGTCGCCGCGCAGCGCCGCGCACTGCCCTGGACCCGCGTGGACAAGCGCTACATGCTGGACACGCTGCAGGGTCCGTGGGCATTGGCCGACCTGTTCGATGGCCGCAGCCAGCTGCTGGTGCAGCACTTCATGTTTGGCCCTGGGTGGGAGCAGGGCTGCCCCAGCTGCTCCTTCATGGCCGACCACATGGGCGGCATGGAGCTGCACCTGCAGCACCGCGACGTGTCGGTGCTCGCCGTCTCGCGCGCGCCGCTGGCCGAGATCGAGCGCTTTCGCCAGCGCATGGGCTGGCAGTTTCGCTGGGCGTCGTCGCACGGCAGCGACTTCAACCACGACTTTGCCGTGAGCTTCACGCCCGAGCAGCGCGCACGCGGCAACGGCGAGGTGTTCTACAACTACGGCATGCGGCCGTTCCCCGCCGATGAGGCGCCGGGCATCAGCGTGTTTGTGCGCAGTGACGCGGGCGAGGTGTTCCACGCCTACTCCACCTTTGGGCGCGGCGTGGAGGCCATGATGGGCACCTACCAGCTGCTGGACCTCACGCCCCGAGGCCGCCACGAGACCAACCCCGCCTACCCCATGGACTGGGTGCGCCACCACGACCGGTATGCACCTTCCCTGCCAGCGGCTGGGTCTGCGGCGGCACCAGCTGCACAGGCGCCACAGCCTTCACCGGCCCACACGGCGCCGGGCGGGTGCTGCTCCACACGGGGCTGAACCACACACGGTGGAGACCGCGACCATGGACGCCACCCTCTGGTCCTGGCTGGCCATCGCCGCCATGGGGGCACTGCACGGGCTCAACCCCCTCACGGGCTGGGGGCTGGCCACCACCTGGAGCCTCTGTGCGCGTGACCACAGCATGCCGCTGCGCGCACTGCTGCCCATGGCCGTCGGGCACCTGGCCGCCGTGGCACTGACGGCGGCTGCGGTGGGGTGGGGGCTGTGGTTGTCGCCACCTGCCCTGCTGGCGGTGGCGGGCGGCCTGGGCGGGGTGGTGATAGTCGCTCGCGTGCGTCTGACGGGGGCGGCGTGGCATCGCCTGCGCAAGCCCGCCGGGCCTGTGGGCATGGCGCTCTGGTCCTTTGGGGTGGCCACGGTGCACGGTGCCGGGCTGGCGCTGGTGCCTGCGCTGGCGCCGCTGTGCGGGGGCAATGGCGCGGCAGGTGGAGTGGCCTTTGGGGGCGACCGGCTCTCCACCCCCTTGCTGTTCGCGCTGGCCGCGCTGGGGGTTCACACCCTGGCCATGCTGGCCGTCACCGGGGCCATGGCCGTTGCGGCCTGCCACAGTGTGCAGGGCGCCCAGCGCTGGCTGCAACGCTACCGGGGTTGCAGCGGGGGGGGCCTGCCCGTTGATCAGGCCTTGGCCGGGCGGTGCAGGGCGCAGATCTTGTTGCCGTCCGGGTCGCGCAGGTACGCCAGGTACAGCTTGCCGCTGGGGCCTTCGCGCCAGCCGGGTGGGTCTTCGCAGGTAATGCCACCGTTCGCTACACCGGCGGCGTGGAAGGCATCGGCCTGCTCGGGCGACTGCATGGCAAAACCGATGGTGCCGCCATTGGCAAAGGTGGCGGGCTCGCCGTTGATGGGGGTGGTGATGCCAAAGGTACCGGTGGGGCCGCGATAGAAGTAGCGGTTCTTGTTGGCCACCCCGGGCGGTACGCCCAGCGCCCCCAGCAGCGCGTCATAAAACTTCTTGGACCGCTCCAGGTCGTTCACACCGACCATCACATGACTGAACATTCATCGTCTCCTGTAGGCCCCTCAGGGGGCGGGTTGTGGCCAACGGTTGGCGTTGGCATGTTAGCGGGTGGCTATCGCCATCACCGGCGCGGGCCACAAGCCCCTGTGCGGCACTCAGAGGCGGGGGCATTGGGCGGGCCGTGCCGCTGGCCCCAGAGCGCCCCCACAGGCTTCATGGAGGCCGTTTTGAGGCAAAAATGCGCCATGGCGCTAGTGCAATATGCCTGAATAGCTATCTAATTAATAGCAAATATCGGCAGCGCCCACAGGCCCCACGCACTGCCCCATCCCCTGGTATTGCCCTTTGAACACACCGTCACACCCCATGCTGCCCACTGCCTCCCACCCCCACTTCACCC
This sequence comes from Acidovorax sp. LjRoot204, assembly GCF_056175785.1. Lineage (NCBI taxonomy): Bacteria > Pseudomonadati > Pseudomonadota > Betaproteobacteria > Burkholderiales > Comamonadaceae > Acidovorax > Acidovorax sp. LjRoot204. Next base: position 40,033 of record NZ_JBGFFF010000003.1, on the reverse strand, counting down.
CGGTGCCCCTCGACAAGGCCTACAGCCTGCTCAACCACGGCCCCGTCGTGCTGGTGTAGGCCGCCCACGCGGGTCAGCACAACGTCATGGCGGCATCGTGGGCCTGCGCACTGGACTTTGCACCGCCCAAGGTCACGGTGGTGCTCGACAAGGCCACGCGCACGCGCGAGCTGGTGGAGGCCAGCGGCTTCTTTGCGCTGCAGTTGCCCACCGTGCCCCTGGCCGCGCTGACCGTAGCGCTGGGCACCGACAGCGCCAAGACCACGCCCGACAAGCTGCAGCGCCATGGCGTGTCGTTGTTTGAAGCGCCCGGCCACCCGGCGCAGGCCACGCCCCCGCTGGTGCAAGGCTGCGCCGCCTGGCTGCTGTGCCGCGTGATCCCCGAGCCGCACAACCAGCAGGCCTATGACCTTTTTATCGGCGAAGTGGTGGCCGCCTGGGCTGACGACCGCGTGTTCCGCAACGGGCACTGGGAGTTCGACACCGCGCCGGATGACCTGCGCACGCTGCACTACGTGGCAGGCGGGCAGTTTTATGCGACGGGGGCGTCGGTGCGCGGCTAGGGCCGCTCAACGTTCATGCAACCCATGGCGACGGGGCAGCCGCAGACCGGTTGTGCCCGCCCCGCATCACTCCCCGTCCGAAATCCCCAACTGCTTGAGTTCCGCAAATTTGGCCGCCATCGTCGGATTGCCCCGTGTCAGCTTCTTGATCGTGAGGTCTTCGGCCTTGTCGTTGGCCAGGCGCAGGTTGTTGGCCGACTTGTGCAGCGCCTCCTTGGTCTTCTCCAGGTCCTTGATGGCCTCGTCAATGCGCTTGATGGCTTCCTCGAACCCGTCCGATGCCAGGCGCCAGTTGCGCCCAAACGCGCCCTTGAACTCTTCCAGCTGCGATTCGAACTTGGTGATGTCCAGATTCTGCGCCTTCACCAGCGCCAGCTCTGACTTGTACTGCAACGACTTCATCGCAGCGTTGCGCAGCAGCGTGATGATGGGGATGAAGAACTGCGGCCGCACCACATACATCTTGGGATAGCGGTAGAACATGTCCACGATGCCGGTGTTGTACAGCTCGCTCTCGGGCTCCAGCAGCGACACCAGCACCGCGTACTCGCAGCCCTTTTCGTTGCGGTCCTTGTCCAGCTCTTTCAGGAAGTCTTCGTTGCGCTTCTTCGTGGCCGTCTCGTCGTTCTCGTTCTTCATCTCGAACATGATCGAGACGATCTCGTTGCCCGCCTCGTCCAGGTCGCGAAAGATGTAATCGCCCTTGCTGCCGCTGCGCGCGTCGTTGTCCTTTTCAAAGTAGGCGCGGGGAAACGCCGTGGCGCGGATGCGGTTGAACTCCGTCTCGCAGTGCTGCTCCAGCGTCTCTCCCACCATCTTGGTCGACAGGCGCGCCTTCATGTCCCGCAGCCGCGCAATCTCGCCGTCCCGGTCGCGCAGCTGCAAGGCGTACTGTTCCTTGATAGCGGCCTCCTCCAGCTGCTTTTTCACCACCACCAGGTTCAGGTTGTTTTGGAGCTCGTCGCGCTCCCGCGCCACCACCGTGACTGCCTCGGTCACCGCCAGCCTGCGTGCCACCTCGGCAGCGTCCAGTTGTGATTTGAGCTGCTGTATCTCGGCGTCCTTTTGGGCGGCCACGCCCTGCAGCTGCTGCGCCAGCCGTGCTTGTGCCAACTGGTCCGCTGCCTGCTGCGCCTGCCGCGCACGCTCCAGCTCACTCACCAGCTTGTTTTCCAGCGCGTCGCGCTGCTTCTCCACCGCGCCCAGGGCCTGCGCCACCGCCATGTCGCGCTCCACCGCGCCCGCGCCCAGCTGCGCCTTCAGGGCCTGAATCTCGGCATCTTTGGCCGCCGCCGACTTCTGCAGCTCATTGGCCACCTGGGCCTGCGCCAGCGCCACCGCATTGCGCTTGTCCTGCTCGGCCAGCTCCAGCCGCTCGTGCAACTGCGCGGCGAAATCCGCGTCCCGCACCTGCTTGAGGATGTCGGCATACCCGGTCTCGTCAATCTTGAACGCCTTGTTGCAGTGGGGGCAGATGATGTCGTGCATGGCGGTCACCGTGTGGGTTGTTTGTGTTTCGTTGGGTGGGGAGCATAGCGGTCAGCAGTGTGAGCAGACGGAGCCTTGCGAAGCCTCGTGCAGTGCGCTGACAGACCCAGCGTGAACGGCACCCGTGGATTCATACCGCGTCAGTCATCAGCCATCGCCCTGGGGTGGCAGCTCCTGCATCGCACCCATCTTGCTGATGACCAGCTCAATGAACGCCGACACGGCCAAGGGCAGGTAGCGCCTGCTGGGGTAGACCATGTGCACGCCATGCCCCAGCCGGTGGTATCCAGGAAGCATGGGCACCAGCAGGCCAGCGCGCAGATCGCGTTGCGTCAGCGTGGAGGGCAGCAGCGCAATGCCCAAGCCCGCCAGCGCGGCCTTGCGCAAGGCCTGTGCCGTGTTGCCACTGAAGCGGCCAGTCACCTGCACCTCGGCCGGTGCGCCCTCTGGCCCCGTCACGCGCCAGGTGGCCTTGCCGCTGGGGTGGCTGAACGCCAGGCAGTCGTGGTCCACCAGGTCTTGCAGCGTGGCCGGAACACCCCGGCGGGCAATGTAGGCCGGGCTGGCCACCAGGCCGTCGCTGCCCGCATCCAGCACCTTGCGGGCAAACAGGCCCGAGTCCTCCAGAATGCCGCCGCGAAACGCCACATCAATCCGGTCTGCAATCAGGTCGGCGCGGCCGTCGCTCAGCACAAAGTCCACCCGCACCTTGGGGTGCGCGACCAGGAACTCGGTCAGCCACTCCATCGCAAAGAAATCAAAAAAATCAGCCGGGGCCGCCACCCGCACCAGGCCGCTGGGCTCCTGGTTCACCGCCAGCAGCTCCTCGCCCGCATCCATCAGCCCCTCTACCGCGCCGCTGCAACGCTCCAGAAACACCTGGCCCGCGCTGGTGAGCGTGAGGTGGCGGGTCGAGCGCTGCATCAGCCGGGTGCCCAGCTGCGCTTCCAGCTGCTGCACCCGGCGGCTCAGGGTGTTGGGCGGCACGCCCAGGCGGCGCGAGGCTTCGGCAAAGCTGCCGCAGCGCACCACCTGCACAAAGATGGCCACGTCGTTCAGATCCAGCATGGTCACGCTCATTCATTCGATTAATGGACGAGTGCAATCATATTGCGCAATCTAGTCAATCAATCGATGAATTTTTAAGCTACAGGCATCAGTTCAACACCTCCGAGGTTCTCTTGATGTCTGCACCCGCCACCGCCCCACGCGCCATCACCCACCGCACCCGTGGCACCACGCACGGCCCCATCACCCGCCTCATGAGCCCTGGGGACCTGGGCCAGGTGCTCAAGCCCTTCATCTTTTTGGATCGGGTGCACTTTCAGCCCGGCGCAGCGCAGCAGGGCCTTGGCATGCACCCCCACTCGGGCATCGCCACGGTCACGTTCTTGTCGGAAGGCGATGTGCGCTACGAAGACACCACCGGCCAAGCGGGCCTGCTGCCTGCGGGTGGCGTCGAATGGATGCGTGCTGGCAACGGCGTGTGGCACACCGGTGCCCCCGTGGGCGACACGCCGGGCCGGGGCTTTCAGCTGTGGGTGGCCCTGCCCGCCGCGCTGGAAAACGCCCCCGCCCACAGCCAGTACCTCGCCCCCGAACTGGTGCCCCAGGTGGGCCCGGTGCGGGTGCTGCTGGGCGAGTACGGCGCAGTGCACAGCCCCGTGGCAGCGCCCGAGGGCATGACCTATCTGGCCGTGCAGTTGGCCCAGGGCGAACGCTGGACCTACACCCCGCCCCCCGGCCACACCGTGGCGTGGGCGGCAGTGGCCACCGGCGCACTGACGGCGGGCGAACCCATTGCGGCAGGCGAGCTGGTGGCGTTTGAGCCCACCCACCAAAGCATCGACTTTGTGGCCACCGAAGCCACCAGCTTCGTGCTGGGCTCTGCCGTGCCGCACCCGCATGAGCTGGTCATGGGGACTTACTCCGTGCATACCAGCCAGGCAGCACTGCGGCAGGGCACCACAGAAATCCGGCGCATTGCCACGCAACTGCGCCAGGCCGGGCGGCTGGGTTAATCCCTTTCACATCCCCCTCCACATTCGACTTTTCACTGTTCCCTTTCTCTCCACCCACTTCACTCATTGACAAGGAAAACACCATGAACATCGGCATCATCGGCTCAGGCGCACTCGGCTCTAACGTGGCACGCGCATTGGCCAGCAAAGGCCTGGCGGCCACCCTCTCCACCCGGCGCGGGCCGGAATCACTGGCCGCGCTGGTGGCTGAGCTGGGCCCCACCATCAAAGCGGGTACCGTGGCAGAGGCTGCCGCCGCAGACATCGTGCTCATCGCAGTGCGCTGGGAAGACCTGGGCCAGGCCCTGGGTGGCCTGCCTGCGTGGAATGGTCGCATCGTCATCGACGGCACCAACCCCGTGGCGTTTCTGGACCCCAACTCGCCAGATGCCCAAGACCCCAGCAACCCGCTGGCGGCCTACGGCATCAAGGCCATCGACCTGGGCGGGCGCTCGTCCAGCGAAGTGTTCAGCGAATTAGTGCCCGGCGCCCGCGTGGTCAAGGCGTTCAACCACCTGGATGTGAACGTGCTGGCGCAGCCCCAAGTGTCGGGCGGCCAGCGCGCCATGTTCTATGCAGGCGACGACGCCGCAGCCAAGGCCGAAGTGCGCAAGGTGCTGGACGCCATCGGCTACTTCCCGGTGGACCTGGGCACGCTGGCGGTGGGCGGGCGTTTGTCGGAGTTGCCGTTTGGTGCGTTGTCGGCCGCCCAGTTCATCAAGATCTGAGAAGGGGTATCTGCCCTGGCACTTTCAGACTGCAGGTAGCTCGATCAACGCGTGTTGCCTGGGGTCTGTGGCAGTGACCCTGCCCCACCACCCGCGGCACCTCCAGGGTGTGCGGTCAGCCCGTGCGAACAGCTAAAACATCACACCAATCGATGCGCCGCATCCTTGCACTCAGCGAGCCATGACGCCGCCCTGCAAGTCCCTGCAGCGCTGTGGGGTAAATTGCCCCGCATGCCGAACACCTCTTCGCCCCCCTCTGCCGCCGCCCCCGCATCCCTGATCGACTCTCGCCAAGCCGCCTGGCGCCTGCTGACCACGTTGGGCCTGGTGGTGCTGGGCAACAGCAGCATGTATGTGGTGTCGGTGGTGCTGCCCGCCGTGCAGGCCGAGTTTGGCGTGGGCCGTGCCGATGCGTCGCTGCCCTACACGTTGATGATGGTGTGCCTGGGGCTGGGCGGAATCTGGACGGGCCGCATGGCCGACCGCCATGGGCTGATGCCGGTGCTGTGCGTGGGCGCGGTGGCCGTGTGTGGCGGGTTTGTGTGGGCGGGGCTGTCGGGCAGCATCTGGGGGTTTGGGCTGGCGCACGGGCTGATGGGGCTGATTGGCAGCTCGGCCACGTTTGCGCCGCTGATGGCAGACACCGCGCTGTGGTGGAACAAGCGGCGGGGCATTGCGGTGGCGATCTGCGCCAGCGGCAACTACATTGCGGGCGCGCTGTGGCCGCCCATCGTGCAGCACGGCATTGAGCTGATCGGCTGGCGCCACACCTATGTGCTGCTGGGCATTGTGTGTGGGGTGGGCATGCTGCTGCTGGCACTGCGCATGCGCCAGCGCGCGCCGGTGGCGCAGATGGATGCAGCATCGGCAGCGGTGGCACCGGCCGCGTCGGGTGCAGCGCCCTCGCCGTTGCCGCTCGACCGCAGCCGCCCGTTCGGTCTGCGCCCGCTGCATGCACAGCTATTGCTGTGTGTGGCGGGCGTCGCGTGCTGCGTGGCCATGGCGATGCCGCAGGTGCACATCGTGGCCTATTGCACCGACCTGGGTTTTGGCGCGGCGCGCGGGGCCGAGATGCTGTCGCTGATGCTGGCCTGCGGCATCGTCAGCCGCCTGGTGTCGGGCCTGATCTGCGACCGCATTGGCGGCGTGCGCACGCTGCTGCTGGGCTCGGCGCTGCAGGGCGTGGGGCTGGCGCTGTTTTTGCCGTTTGACGGGCTGGTGCCGCTGTATGTCATCTCGGCGATGTTCGGGCTGTTCCAGGGCGGCATCGTGCCCGCCTACGCCATCATCATCCGCGAGTATTTCGCCCCACAGGAGGCCGGTGCGCGGGTGGGTGCGGTGATCATGGCCACGCTGATCGGCATGGCGCTGGGGGGCTGGATGTCGGGCTGGATCTTTGACCTGACGGGCAGCTACCGCGCCGCGTTCCTGAACGGCATGGGATGGAATCTGCTGAACCTGTCGATCGTGGGCTGGCTGTTCTGGCGCGTGCGGCGCCAGTCGGGTGGGGTGGGGCGTGTGCAACCCATTGCAAGGTGAGTACGGCAGGCGGCACACCTGCCCGTAGCGCTCGCCAGTACTAGAAAATCATGGGTGAGATGGCTGACGGCCCTAGCACTCGCTAACACGTGGGGCGGTAGTTAAATGTGTGGGCCAGACGCTAGAACACAGTGAATCCTATCCGCTGCGGTAACCCTGCCAGCGCAATGTGGCCTAAGCGGCGGCGTGGGCAGCGTGTTGGCACTGATGAAACAGCCTTCTTGCGATAAACGGTGAACTGCGCTACTGTGTCGTTGTGGGGCCCCGGTCTTAAGCTGGCAGATCCACACCTCGTTATCCAGCGTGGCCGTCGGGGCCCCCCGGTCCCCGATCAACGGTGTTCCAGTCGTTTGCACTGAATACCGTATGTCTATTTGAAGTGCGCTCGTCTAGTTATTACTTGACCCGCATTTGTTCAATATATTCCTCACAGCGGTGAGGATCGTGAATCCCATATCGAATGCCGCAATACTCCAAAAATTGATTTTTTCGGGTACTGTCAAGTGAATCAAATGGATCGCGATCGAGTGTATATTGTGCAGGGTTCCTGAAAAGAACTTGAAACGTTGGGGTTGTCTTTATAAAGGGGTTCCACGCACTCCCCACTTCATGGTCTCCAACGTATCGATCCAACCCGACAAAAAGCCATGCAGTCAGAAACAAAGAAAGTGCGCCGATAAAAAAGGCGATTTTTTTTGTCATATCAAGGTTTTGCAAGACCAAATTTTTTACGCAATTGCTCCGCAATGATCATTCCGTAAATTCCTGGGCATGCCCTGCTACTGCCCGCAGCTTGTGCAAATTCCCGATGCCCTCCAAGTCGTTTGATGGGAAAAAATTCGATCAAAGTTTGGACTAATTTTTCCGCTTTGGACATTTGCAGCTCCGATGGCTCATCGTGATTAACCGCGAGTTGATCCTTTTGCACGCCCAAGAACTCAGAAACCCCGGCTCGCACTCCCCTGCTTCGCGTAACGTTTGCGACACCAGGACCGTGCCGGGATGCCTCACCTCGGACGCTCAAGTCAGCCAGGAAAACCACTCCGATGACACCAGTGTTTCCCCTTTCAATGTGAGCTCCCTTGTGGCGAATATCAAGCGCTTCATAAACCACCCCTCGACAATCGATAGCATAGTGATAGCTAATTTGTCCGAAGCTATTCATATCGATTTTCTCCGCGTTCTTTAGCGCATCAACACCGTTCGCCCCACATGAAAACGAATTGCCTGCATGATGAATGGCGATGGACTGGTAGCTCCAGTCATTCTGGGGAATCTTGGCAGGGTTCAAAGCCTGCCACGTTTTTCGTTCAACGATATTTACCCGATCAATGATTACTTGCCTGATTTTCTCTTGATCAGCAACAAGGCATGCTGCGGTGGGATTGAGAATTCTTATGATATCTTGATTCAGGGCCCTGTGAGTCGAACCATGGGGAAGAATGATGGAGTCTGCGGGTGTGACGCCAATCATTTTTTGAAATACATGGATTGCTTGGAGTGTTTCAGGAGAAATTCTGCCATCTTCTTTGATGGGCTGATAGCCGATCTTGCAATTCATATGGCGGTTGAGAGCACGCTGAACCGCTTGTACCTCATGAGGGTTATTTCCGACAGTTTTCCCAATTGGCGAAGTGATTTGAATTTCGGCCATTATTAATATCTTATTAAATGGTGCTCTCTCTCAGAGAGTCTTGGTACGGAGCACTCATCCCTACCAGACGGCTGAGATACAGATTGGCAAATGCCAATCACAAAAAGCTCGACCCCATCAAACAGCCTGTAGGGGATTTTCTGAGAGCCCTAAGGGGCAAGTGATCACTGGGAATACCGCTTTCGGTGTTGTCGAGAGGCATTTGAGCAGCCTGCTACCCTGCGGTGCCTCCGCGGCAGCTCCATCGTTTAAGCACTGGTGGCGAGCTGTTCATGTCGTGCTCGGCAACACAAGACGCAATGTTTTTGTCGAGCGGCTTGGTAGCAGTGGCCGATGTCCCGGCGTATTCACAAGCTACCCAGTAAACGCGGTCGGTCGGAGCTAACAGCCACCGCGAGGTGAGCGTCTTGCCTTTGCGCTGCGCGCTGCTGGGCGCTAGTTGGGCCATCTCCTCTGGTGGCCCCGCGTAGAAGGAAATATTGGCAAGAGGATGCGTGTCGTTGCTGCTGCGGGTTTGCCAATCTGAAATAAGGGCGGGCGAGGGCGTCTGTTGGACCTGAATTGATGGTGGGCAAGCGGTGGCCTTGTGGGCCGCCGCGTTGCCCGGGGCCTCTTGCGCGATGGCAGCGCCGCTCGCGCTCAAAACAATCAGTGAAAGACTTAGGCCAAATTTATTCGTCATACCGATTACTCCACCACCGAGAACGCGTCGCCATTGTTGCTGGGGTCAACATATTTCCCGGTCTTGTCCTTTCCGAGAAATATCAACCGACGCAAGCGGATCGTGCCGCTGCCGGACCATTGATCGATGACCGTGATTCCCGATGCATCCTGAGACACATACAACGCCGCATGGTTGCCAGTGCCCTGGTTTGGGTACTTTCCGTTGACGAAGGTTGCGATGGCAGTGCCCTTTTTGAGCAGCATATTGCCTTTCACAGAGGCCCCTTCTCTCCAGAGCGATGAGGCTGGAGCTCTGGCGTAGTGCTTAACAAGTGCAACGCAGTGGTGCGTGCCCACGAGCGGTTGCTTGGCCAAGGACTCTGGGTTGTCGTAGATGTATGACATTCGTTTGCTGGCAAAGCCGCACAAACACACCTGTCAGGGCTCGTTCAGGCGTTTGGGGCGGCCGAATTCTAGGAGCGCTGCACAGCCGCAAAACGTGACATTGGAAACCGCTTGTGTGCAGATATTGGTGGCCGCTTGCCTGTCTGCGACCTGCACGAGCCCTACTCTGCCTGCAGATACAGCTCTGCCAATTCTTTCTGTGCGGCAGCGTCAATACCCAGCACGTCCACCAGATACGCCTGCAGACCGCCATAGTCGTTGTCCACCATGTGCAGGGCGGCGTCCAGAAACTCCTCTTGCACACGCCACAGCACGCGCAGCACTTCTTCCGGCGCGTGGCTGCCCATGCCGGGCGGGCGCTGGTAGAGCGTGTTGGTGAGCAGGTAGTCGTGCATGACCACATCGCGCGGTACGCCCAGGGTCAGCAGGATGAGGGCGGCGGCAAAGCCGGTGCGGTCTTTGCCAGCGGTGCAATGGAACACGGTGGGTGCATCGCTGGCGAGCAGCAGGCGGAACAGCTCGGCAAAACGCGGGGCGTTGTCGTGCACAAAACCCCGGTAGGTGTCCTGCATCAGGCCCACGGCGTCTTGCGCCGTGAGCTGGCGGCCGGTGCGTTGCAGCTCCAGCGCGCGCTGCACCACGGTGGGTTCGATGTGCAACGGGTGGTAGGCCACGCCGGGCAGTGCGTAGGCATACGCGGCGCTTTCGGCCTGGCCGCGAAAGTCCACCGCGCGGGCCACGCCCAGGTCTGCCAGCAGGGCCTGGTCCTCGGGCGTCAGGCCCGCCAGGTGGTCAGAGCGGAAGATGCGGCGCCATTTCACCGGGCGGCCGCCGTGGCCGGTGTAGCCGCCGAGGTCGCGGAAGTTGGTGGCGCCTGCGAGGTGGACGGACCGGGTGGGGGCTTGCTCTTGCTGCATGGTGCTTGGCACGGTTGAGTGGTGGGTGGTGGGTGGGGATACGAAAGCAACAAGGATAGTCGGGCACTGCGGCAGCTGCATGTCGCACGGGTGGCTGGAGAACGTCGAGTACGACGGCTGACTGGCTGGCCACCCACCCCGAAAGCCGCCACCTGCGCCACGTCGATATGCAGAATGCGGATATGCAGCGCTTGGTGCCCGTCCCCTCCGATTTGCAGCCCTGGCTGATGGCTGCCGTGGTGGTCAATGCCCCGGCGGCGCTGACGCAATCGCATTTCCCGGCCATGGTGGCGAGCATGCTGGTGGTGCGGCTGGCCGGGCAGGTGGTGTGCCGGGGCGCGCCCGTGCCGCAGTCAGCATGGATGAGCGCCAGCACCACGGCCACGGTGTATGAACACAGCGGGCCGGTGCAGGCCGTGGGGCTGGTGCTGCAGCCTTCGGCAGCGGCGGCGCTGTTTGCCAGTGCGCGTGGAGTGGTGAACACGCTGCGGCCGCTGGCAGACCTGGTGGGCCCTGGGTGGGCGGAGGTGGAACACGCGGTGCGGGCAGCCGCGGACGATGGTGCGCGGCTGCAGGTGCTGTGCGACTTCATCCGCCAGTGGGTTGCGCCGCCATCGCCCTGCGAGGCGCGGCGGCAACAGGCGCTGGCTTTGCTACACGCGGCCAACGACGATGCAAAAGACGCAGGCCAGCGTCTGGGCCTGAGCCAGCGGCAGTTTGAGCGGCGCTTTGTGGCGCACTGGGGCATGGCGCCCAAGCAGTTTCAGGTGATTGCGCGGTTGAACACCGCACTGGGGAGCGCGCTGGCCGCGCCCGACGGCCCTGTGGTGGAACTGGCGGTGGACCAGGGCTACTACGACCAGTCGCACATGGCGCGTGATGTGCGCAGGCTGGCGGGCCAGCCGCTACAGGCCCTGGTGCAGGGCAGCCGCAGGCCGGTCACCGAACACTGGCCCCTGCAGGTGGGCGCACAGGCGCAGCTGGGTCCGCCGCTGGAGGGATCAGCGTCCCTGCGCAGGCGTTGAGCCAGGTACAGCGGCATCACAAACGCGAGACCAATGCCGAAGCAAGCCGCGATGTAAGCCCAGCGCCACGCGCCCAGGCGGCGGTCGGCCGCCACCCAGGCCGAGAACGCCACGGCGGCCAGGTACACGTCGCAGGTGATGCCGGTGGTGAGCGCGTTGGCAAAGGCGTCGCGCCAGAAAACATCGGGCATCACGCTGCCACCGGCCAGAAAGTACACGGTGTTGAAGTACCAGGGGATGGCCAGGCCCAGGGCGGCCAGCAGAAAAAGAAAAACGCGCAGGGGTTGGTGGTGGTGCATCGGTGCATGCGGCCCCCAAAGAAAGAGAGAGGCCTGGGGTAGTGAATCAATGCACCGATTGAATCTGTGCAGCCCCCTCGCCGGCTAGGAAAAAAACGACATGCCCACCACAGGCCTGCACGCCATCAACAGCTGGCCGCCAGCCGCTTACTGCGCAGGCGGCAGCGACGTGACTGCGCCATCCACCGGTAGCTCCTGGCTGCCCTGGGGGCAGGGCTGGTCGGTGTAGGCGGTGCGGCCGTCCCGCACGCATTTGCGCGGCTGCGGCGCCACGGGCTGGGACGCGCCCGCCGGCGCCGGGCGGGCCTGCGCAGCAGCGGGGCGCTTGTCGGGTGGCAGGGACTCGGGCCCGGGGCGGGTGATCTTTTTCCAGGCCTGTTCGGTCCAGGGTCCGGCCTGGGGCAGCCACTGGTCGGCGGTCCACCACGCCGCTGCTGCGGCGGCCAGCAGCAGTGCGGCCAGAAGGGACCAGAGGGCTCGTTCGCGGGGGCTGCGCATGGGGTGGGCCTGCAGTGGGGTGAATGACCACCAAGCTTAAAACATCACAGTGCCCCACCCCACACGGTCACTGCTGCCTGCCTTGGGCCGCAGGGCGCCCGTAGCGCACCGTGAGTGTGGCCTTGCCCAGGCTGTTGGCGTTGATCATGTAGCCCGCCAGCGCAGCGGTGGCGTCGGCAGGCAGGTCCAGGCGTGGCACCTTGAGTGCGTGTACGGTGAAGATGTAGCGGTGCGGCGCATCCCCCTCGGGCGGGCACGCCCCGCCCCAGGCGGCCACGCCGTAGTCGATGCGCACATGGCTGGCGCCTGCGGGCAGCTTGGCGCCGCCAGCAGCACCGGCGTCGGGCTGCAGCTCGGTGACGCTGGCGGGGATGTTCACCACCGACCAGTGCCACCAGCCCGAGCCTGTGGGCGCGTCGGGGTCGTAGGCAGTGACGGCAAAGCTCTGTGTACCCGCAGGTGCGCCGCTCCAACGCAGGGCGGGTGATTGGTTGTCGCCCGCGCAGCCAAAGCCCTTGAACTCGAAGCGCTGGGGCAGCGTGTTGCCTTCGGCAAAGTCGGGGCTGGTGAGGGTGAAGGCCTGGGCCTGGGCGGCCAGTGCAAGGCCCAGGGTGGCGACGGCAGACAGGGCGCGGAGGGGGCGCGAAAGAGGAAAAGACATCCGAAAGGCTCCTTGCGATAGCGGGGTGAAACAAGGACTTGATGGTGCGGTGTGCCACGCCTTCGCACTGGCCCGGCGGCATCAAAGGCTGTGCGCTGTGCGTCAGCCGAAGTAATCAGGGCCTCAGTTGCGAGGGCGGAAAGCCAAAACGCTCGCGGAAGGCCGCGCTGAAGCGGCTGTGCGACTCGTAGCCGCAGCGCGCTGCGATTTCGGACACTTGCAGCGTGGAGCTTTGCAGCAGCACCAGCGCCGTCTCCAGCCGCACATCGCGCAGGCACTGGCTCACGGTTTCGCCCTCTTGTGCCAGGCGGCGCTGCAGGGTGCTGGCGCTGGTGCCAAAGGCAGCGGCGATACGCTCCACCGTCCAGTCAGCCTGCGGGCTGGGGCTCACCAGGCGGCGCACCCGCTCGGCCCAGCCCAGCTCGCCGGGCGGGGCGAAGACGATGCCTGCCTCGGCCAGCATCAGCAGCACCTCGAGCGCGCGGTGTTCGCGCAGCGCCTGCGAGCTGGCATCGCTCTCCAGCGCGGCCAGGGCACGCCGGTAACTGTCTTCAAATGCCGCATCGGCCGCCAGGCCCGCACAGCCCTGCACCGCAGGCACGGCCGCAAACTGGCCGAACTGGCGGTGAAACTGCTCCACCAGTTCGGGTGCAAAACACAGCAGTCGCGCCACATAGCGGCCTTGTGGGGCGGGGTCGTTGACCACCTCCCACTGCGCGCCACGCGGCAGCACAAACACCCGCCCGCTGGGATAGCGGTGCGCCCCGCCCGGTGTGACCAGGTGCTTGGTGCCAGAGACCACCCAGCCCACCGAATCCATGCGCACCGTGACAGTGTGGATGCGGTGGTGCACCGTGGTGGCAATCTGCAACGACAGTGCGGGTTCGACCATCAATCTCTCCCTTGCGGCTCACGTTCCATCATCCGCCCGGCCCCGTGCTGGTTCAAGACGGGCTGCGCGCGGTGGCAGCTTGCAGTCAGCGGGTGCGCTCCCGCGTCACGTTCACGTCGATATCGCCAAACACGGTCACGCCGCTCGCGCCCTGGGGCTGCTGCTGGCTGGCCGGGTCGCTGGAGCGCGCGGAGCCTGTGGTGGTGCAACCCCCCAGTGCCCCCGCGATCACCAAGGCCACCAGCGCGGTGCGCCAAGTGTCTTGGGCGCACCGTGCGGGCGATGCGGTGTGTTCCGTGTGCAGCGGCTTCATCATTCGCCGCCCAGGTGGTTGCCCAGGATGCCCGCCAGCTCAAACATGCCCGCGCTGTCCTTGCCGAACACGGCGCGCAGCTTGTCGTCAGCGACGATGGTGCGTTTGTCCTTGGGGTCTTGCAGGTTGTGGGCCTTGATGTATTCCCACATCTTCTTCACGGCCTCGGGGCGCGCCACCGGCTCGGTGCCGATCACGGCGGCCAGCGCTGCGCTGGGGGCCTTGCCTGCGGCGGCCTTGCGCGGGGCTTTGGCAGCCGTCGTTTTGGCTGCGGCCTTCTTTGCAGGGGTTTTTTTGGCGGTAGCGCTAGTGGCTTTTGCCTTGGTTGCTATTGTTTTTGAAGCGGCGCCCGGACGGGGTGGGAACTTGCTGGGTGCGAATTCAAAGTTGACCTTGCCCGCCTCCTTGTCCCACGCCAGGTGGGCCTTGAAGTTGCGGCGCGTGCGCATGCTCACGAACTTGTCGAGCAGGTCGGTCTTGCCGGTCTCCAGCAGCTTGTGCATCTGCTCGCGCTCCACGGGCTGCTGCAGGATGATCTTGCCGCTCTTGAAGGTGCAGCTGGGCGTGGGCTGCGCCGCGGTGGGCACGGCCTTGCTGCACACATAGTTGCTGCCGTGTTCGTGCACTTCCGATCCGCAGATGGGGCAAGGGCCGAGCGCGGCGTCTTCAAACTCCACGATCTCGCCGGACTCTTCGCCCTTCTTGTCGTCGCCGAAGTCGAACTCGAGCTTGTAGTTGTGCGCCTCTTCGTCGTACTTGATGACGATCTCGGAGGTGAAGGGCCAGCCCGCCTTGGAACGGAAGCCCTCCAGCGGGCCGATCTTCTTGTCCCGCAGCAGGGCATTGGCCTCTGCCGTCTCGAACGTGCGGCCTGCGGGTGATTTGCCGAAGCTGAATCCACAAGGCTCCGCGCCCGCCTTGCCCACACAGGCAAAGCGGCGGTAGTTTTCCTTCACCACACCGCCGCAGTTGGGGCAGGGCGATTCAAGTGTGGCGTAGTCGCCGGGGATAGTGTCGCGGTCGTATTCCTTGGCCTTCTTGACCATGCGCTCGGTCATGGCGGCGATCTCGGCCATGAAGGATTCGCGGCTGAGCTGGCCCTTTTCCATCTGCGAGAGCTTGAACTCCCATTCGCCGGTCAGGTCGGCGCGGCAGAGTTCCTCGACCTCCAGCCCGCGCAGCAGCGTCATGAGCTGGAAGGCCTTGGCCGTGGGGATGATCTCGCGGCCCTCGCGCAGCATGTACTTCTCGGTCAGCAGGCCTTCGATGATGGCCGCACGCGTGGCAGGCGTGCCCAGGCCCTTTTCCTGCATGGCTTCGCGCAGTTCGTCATCGTCGATCTGCTTGCCAGCGCTTTCCATGGCGCCCAGCAGCGTGGCTTCGGAGTAGCGGGCGGGCGGCTTGGTCTTGAGGCCCTTGGGGTCAGCGGCCAGGGTGTTGACGCTCTCGCCAGGCTTCACGGGCACCAGGTTTTGGCCCTTGTCGCCGTCCTTGCCACCTTCCACCTCGTCGGCTGCTTCCTTGCCGTAGATGGCCAGCCAGCCCGGCTTGACCAACACCTTGCCTTCGGTCTTGAAGCTGTGGGGCGCCACGGTGCTGATGCGCGTGGTCACCGTGTATTCCGCGCTCGGGAAGAACACAGCCATGAAGCGGCGCACGACCAGGTCGTACAGCTTTTGCTCGGCCTCGCTCAGGCCGCTCGGCGCCTGCAGCGTGGGGATGATGGCAAAGTGATCGCTGACCTTGCTGTTATCGAAGATGCGCTTGGACGGGCGCACGTAGTTGTTGTTCAGCGCCGTGAGCGCGTGGGGCGCCAGATGCCGCATGCCGCTGTCGGCCAGCATCTCGAAGGTCTGCTTGGCCACCGGCAAATAGTCTTCCGGTAGCGCGCGCGAGTCGGTACGTGGGTAGGTCAGGGCCTTGTGGCGCTCGTACAGGCTTTGCGCCAGGGCCAGCGTGGTCTTGGCCGAAAAGCCGAACTTGCCGTTGGCCTCGCGCTGCAGGCTGGTCAGGTCGAACAGCAGGGGCGATGCCTGTGTGGTGGGCTTGCTTTCTTCGGTGACCGTGGCCTGCTTGCCGCGCACGGCGTTGGCTATTGACTGTGCCTCGGCGGCGGACCACACGCGGTCCGCGCGCATTTCCACATCCTCGCCCTTCTTCCACTTGGGGTCGAACCACTTGGCGGGGTACTCGCCGGCTTCCGCGCCAAAGGTGGCGTGGATTTCCCAATAGTCGCGGCTGATGAACTTGCGGATCTTTTCCTCGCGCTCCACCACCAGCGACAGCGTGGGCGTCTGCACCCGGCCCACGGTGGTCAAGAAGAACCCACCATCGCGCGAGTTGAACGCCGTCATGGCCCGCGTGCCATTGATGCCCACCAGCCAGTCGGCCTCAGAGCGGCTGCGGGCCGCGCTGGCCAGGCCCGCCATCTGCTGCTCGGTGCGCAGCGCATCAAAGCCGTCGCGGATGGCCTGGGGCGTCATGGACTGCAGCCACAGGCGCTTGACCGGTTTGCCCAGAGGCTTGGCGCCACCGGCGTACTGTTCGATCAGGCGGAAGATCAGCTCCCCCTCGCGGCCCGCGTCGCAGGCGTTGATGAGCTGTGTCACGTCCTTGCGCTTGGCCTGCTTGACCACCGCGTTCAGGCGGCTCTTGGTCTTGTCCACGGGCTTCAGGTCAAAGTACGGCGGGATCACAGGCAGGTGCGCAAAGCTCCACTTGCCGCGCTTCACGTCAAACTGCTCGGGGGCCTGGATCTCCACCAGGTGGCCCACGGCGCTGGTGACTACATAGCGGTCGTTCTCGAAGTGGTCTTCGTGCTTCTCGAACTTGCCCGCTACGGGGGTCAGTGCGCGCACGATGTCTTGCGCCACCGAGGGTTTCTCTGCAATTACCAGGGTCTTGGTCATTTTTTGGTTTCTCGCCAGTCTGGCTGTCCGGCATCCGGCCGGTCGCTTCTACAATTCGTTGCCTCACGCGTACACGCGCACGCGCATGTGTGCATATTCAAGTTAACAGAGTTTTTGCCATGCCCCGCACCGCACCGCCTGCAACCCCGACCCCCGCGCAGGGCCGTCGCATCCAGACCCGGCGTTCGGGTGTGCACGGCAAGGGCGTTTTTGCCGTGCAGGATATTGCAGAGGGCGAAGTCCTTGTCGAATACACGGGTGAAGTGATCGGCTGGCAGGAGGCGCAGGACCGGCACCCGCACGACCCCTTGCAGCCCAACCACACGTTCTACTTCCATGTGGATGAAGACCATGTGATCGACGCAAAGTTCGGTGGCAATTCGTCGCGCTGGATCAACCACAGCTGCAACCCCAACTGCTACGCCGACGAGCGGGACGGCCGCATTTTCATCACCGCGCTGCGCAACATCCAGGCGGGCGAAGAGCTGAACTACGACTACGGCCTGATCATTGAAGAGCGCTATACCCCGAAGCTCAAGGCCGAATACCCCTGCTGGTGTGGCAGCCCCAACTGCCGGGGGACGCTGCTCGCGCCCAAGCGCGGCTGGGCACCTCCCGTGCCGCTGCCGCCGTCCAAACCGTCCGCCAAGGCCGCCAAAAAGGCCCGGCGATGAACGCCCCCATCCGCTGGCCTGCCGAGGCCGTCTGGGAAGCGGTGTCACCGCTGTTACCGGGCTTTACTGTCGAGGTGCTGCCCACCATCGACTCCACCAACACCGAATTGATGCGCCGTGCGCGCAACGGCCAGTGCGAGCCCACCTTGCTGGTGGCCGAGCAGCAGACTGCCGGGCGCGGGCGGCTGGGGCGGGTGTGGCAAAGCGATGTGGGGGCTTCTCTCATGATGTCCTTGGGACTGCCGCTGGCCCCCCAGGACTGGTCCGGCCTGTCGCTCGCCGTGGGGGTGAGCGTGGCTGAAAGCCTGCAGCCCGTACTGCCTGCGCTGGGGGCGGGGCAGCCTGCGCGTGTGGGGCTCAAGTGGCCCAACGACCTGTGGCTTGGCGGCGCTGCGGGCGACCGCAAGCTGGGTGGGATCCTGGTGGAGACGGCCAGTTTTGTGGCACCCCAGGCTGTGGCTTCGCAGGCCAGCACCAGCACCGCGCGCTATGTGGTGGTGGGCATTGGCATCAACGTGCTGCCGCGCAGCCCCGAGGGCATGAGCATGCGCCCCGGCAGCCTGCAGGAGGTGGAGCCGGGCCTGGACGCACCCACCGCCCTGCTGCGCATCGTGCCGCCGCTGGTGGCCATGCTGCAGTCGTTTGCGGGCTATGGGTTTGCGCCCATGCAGCCACGCTTTGCGGCACGTGATGTGCTGCAGGGCCGCGCGGTGACGCTGAGCGACGGCCACACCGGCACCGCGCATGGCGTGGGCGATGATGGCGCGCTGCTGGTGCACACGGCCGGTGGCATGCAGGCCATCACCAGTTCTGAAATCAGCGTCCGGCCGGCGGCGGTGCCACCGGTGTGAGACAGCTTCCTCTTCCGATGCGAGTGTTCTTGAAAGGCCGCGCCCCATGCTCCGTCTTGCCGTGATCGTGCTGCTGCTGGCCAACGCGGGCTATTACGCGTGGTCTCAAGGGCTGCTGCGCCAGTTTGGCTATGCGCCGCAAGAGCAGTCCGAGCCCCAGCGCATGAACCAGCAGATCCGGCCCGAGACGCTGCAGATCCTGAAGGTCAACCCCAGCAAGACCTCCTCTGCTGCGCCCCCCGCCCCCACCTCTACTTCCCCATCCCAGGCCACCGCCGCCAACGACTCCCCCACCCCCGCCTCCACACCGGCTGCCCCGGCCCCCGCAGAATCTGCCGAGTGCCTGCAGGCCGGCGTCTTCGACGACCGCCAGGCCGAAGTGCTGCGCACGGCGGCTGCTGGCTTGCCCTCAGGCAGCTGGACGCTGGAGCCCACGCCTGTGCCGGGCCGCTGGATGGTCTACATGGGGCGCTTTGACGACGTGGAAACACTGGACCGCAAACGTGCCGAGTTGCGCGCCCGCAAGGTGGACCACGACCGTGCCGGGGGCACGCTTGAACTGGGCTTGTCGCTGGGCCGCTTCGCATCGAAAGAGGCGGCCGAGCGCGAGCTGGCCAACCTTGGCAACAAAGGCGTGCGCACGGCGCGCGTGATCCAGGAGCGCGCCGAATCCCCCGGCTTCACGCTGCGCCTGTCCGCCGTGAACGACGCGCTGCGGGCACAGCTGGATGTGCTGCGCACGGCCATGGCGGGCAAGACGCTGCGTACCTGCGGCTGAGCACCTTCACCATGAACGAAGAGCCGACATCCATCCAGTGCGGCGAGCACGGAGAGGCCGCACCCACCTACGTGTGTGGTCATCTGTGCCGCCACCCGGTGCAGCGCTGGTTTTGCGATGCACCGTCGCCAGACACCCCTTACCCGGACGCCTGGTGTGCGAGCTGCCATACCGAGCTGCTCAAGACAGGCGGCGAGTGGAACGAACACAATGCGGACTGCCTGGACCTCCAGATCCTGTGCCACCACTGCTACCAGGACGCCATGGCACGCAGCGTGGAGGCCTTGGACGGTGATGCCGAAGCCGCCTGGATCGATGCGGTGACACAGGGGCACCATGCGCTGCGGGACAAGCAGCGCGCACTGGAGCAGGACCACGGCATCTCGCACTTTGAACGCTGGGACTACGACCAGGCGGCAGGCACCTTGACCTTTTCAGACGGCGGTGTGCCCCGTCTGGTGGCTGACATCGAGTTCATCGGCTCCGTGTCGGAGGCCAGCGGCACCTGGCTGTGGGCCTGGGCCAATTTCCACAACGAGGCCCCGGTGGTGTCGCGCATCGCTGCGGTGCGGGAGTGGGGCGAAACCCAAGGCTTCCTGCACCTCACGGTGCCGCTGTGGAAGGGCGATGCCACCGATGGCTGGGAGCTGTCGGGCGTGGCCGCGCAGGTGCTGGGCGCCCAGGGCGTGTACCGCGTGCCCACGGGCCGGGGCTTTTTGTACATGGCCCTGATGTCGGTGCAGCGCGTGGCGTGAGCACGGTTGCTGCGCCAACCCCGGTGCAGCGCTATGGCAACGGTATGGCGCGCGTCTCGCCCTGCCGCATGAGCCAGACGCGGTCCAGCGGCAGGCCACGCTGCGCGAGCGCGGCGGCCAGGTCGCGCGGCGGGTGGTCGAAGGCCTCCTGCGTCAGCATGAACGTGCCCCAGTGCACACCCATGGCCTGCCTGGCTTCCACGTCCAGCATGAGCTGCACGGCGTCCTCGGGTTTCACGTGCATGGGCTTCATGAAGTCGCGGGGCAGATAGGCGCCGATGGGCAATGCGAGAAAGTCCACCGGCCCCAGGCGCTGGCGGATGGCCTTGAAGTCGTCGCTGTAGCCCGTGTCGCCCGGGAACAGAAAGCGCCAGGGCGCAGCCGCCTGCGGGCGCGACCATTCCAGCAGGTACCCACCCCACAGCGAGGCATTCGTATCCCACGGGGTGCGGCGGCTCCAGTGCTGCGACGGCGTGAACACCACGCGCACGCCGGGGGCGATGTCGGCGTGCTCCCACCAGTTCAGCGCGGTGACCGGGCCCATGCCCCGCTGTGTGAACCAGTCGGCCAGCCCCAGCGGTACCACGAAGCGGGGCGACTGGCCCGCGTCGCGCAGGCGGCGCAAGGTGCCGTAGCACAGGTGGTCGTAGTGGTTGTGCGAGATCAGCACCACGTCAATGGGCGGCAGGTCCTCGGGCGCCAGGGGCGCAGGCACACGGCGCGGGGCACCAAAGCGGCCCAGGGGGCCCGCAAAATCGCACAGCGTGGGGTCGATCAGCACGTTGAGGCCCGCCACCTGCAGCAGCATGGAGACATGGCCCAGCCAGGTGATCACGGGCACCTGCTGGCGCTGTGCCAGGCGCGCGGGGTCCACGGGCTGCGTCCACTGCCGGGCAAAGGCCCCGTAGCCGCCCGCAGGCTCGCTGCGCGGCTTGAAATCGCCGCGCAGCGAGCGCCAGACCATTTCGTACCAGGGGAAGTTGCCGATCACCACGTCAGGGTGCGTGTTGGCAAAGCGGCGGGGCGGTGAGGTCATGGCGGGGGCTGCGTCCGTGCAAAAAGATCGGGCCAGGCTACGAGGCCGCATGATGCCGGATGCCCGGTGCTGTGGCGGGTTGCCGGCGCATCAACCCTGCGGCGTGGTGGCCTTGTCCTCTGCCACGCCAGCGGCAGGGCCCGCCACGGTGTCAGCTGCCCGCCACCACGTCCCGCGCCGCAAAACGCACGCTGAAGCGTGCGCCGGGCGGAGTCTGGCCAGGGCGTGCGTCTTCGAGCGTGACCTCGGCATCGTGCTTGCTGGCAATCTCGAGCACGATGGGCAGGCCCAGGCCGGAGCCGTCGGCCTCGCTGCCCAGGGCGCGGTAGAACGGCTGGAACACCAGCTCGCGCTCGGCCTCGGGCACGCCGGGGCCGGAGTCCTCGACCTGCAGCAGCAGCACATGGCCGAAGGTGTCGGCCAGCACGCGGGCAGTGACCACGCCGGGCTTGTCGGGCGTGGAGGGCGTGTAGTTGATGGCGTTGTCCACCAGGTTGCGCACCAGCTCCTTGAGCAGTGTGGGGTTGCCGTCGATCAGCACGCCCGGCGATCCAGGCTCGGCGCCGTCGTAGCCCAGGTCGATGTGCTTGTCGAGCGCACGGGGCACCGAGTCGCGCACCACCTCGATCACCAGGCGCGCCAGGTCGCAGGGCTGGCGGGCAATGCCCACGCCGCTGCCCTCGGCCCGCGCCAGCGCCAGCAGTTGGTTGACGGTGTGAGTGGCGCGGATGCTGGAGCGCCCGATCTGCTGCAGCGAGCGCTTGAGCTCTTCGGTGCTGGTGCCTTCGCGCTGTGCCAGGTCGGCCTGCATGCGCAGGCCCGCCAGCGGGGTCTTGAGCTGGTGGGCTGCATCGGCCAGAAAGCGCTTTTGCGTGGCCAGCGAATCGTTCAGCCGCGTGAGCAGGTCGTTGACGGACGACACCAGCGGCGCCACTTCGAGAGGCACGGTGCGGTCGTCCAGTGGCGAGAGGTCGTCGGGGTTGCGCGCGCGGATGCGCTGCTCCAGCTGGTTGAGCGGCTGGATGCCCCGCGCCAGCGCCAGCCACACCAGCAGCACGGCCAGCGGCAGGATGACGAACTGCGGCAGCATCACGCCCTTGATGATTTCGGTGGCCAGCACGCTGCGTTTTTCGCGCGTCTCGGCCACCTGGACCAGCGCCACCGGCGTGTCTTTCAGCGGCAGGCGCACCCAGATGTAGGCCACGCGGATGTCGATGCCGCGCATCTCGGCATCGCGCAGCCGCACCTCGCCCGACAGGGGCACCTCGTCGCTCGGGGGCTCGGGCAGTTCGCGCTCGCCCGAGAGGAACTCGCCGCCCGGGCCGATGACCTGGTAGTACACGATGTCGGAGTCGTCGGCGCGCAGGATCTCGCTGGCGGGCTGGGGCAGGTTGAACTGGGCCTTGTCGCCCACCACGCTCACCAGTTGGGCGAGGGCGTGGGCGTTGTACTCCAGCGCCCGGTCAAACGGCTTGTTGGCCAGGCCCTGCGCCACCAGCCAGGTCAGCGCCAGGCTCACAGGCCACAGCAGCAGCAGCGGCGTGAGCATCCAGTCCAGGATTTCGCCAAACAGGGAGCGCTGCTCGCGCTGGAAGATCTTCACAGCGGCCGCCGTGGCATTTTTGAAGCCAAAACACCCGATAGCGCCAGATTCATATGCACAAGCTGCTATCGTTTTGATAGTTAATTGGGGATCTTCTCAAGGCAGTAGCCCAGGCCGCGCACGGTGGCGATGCGGATGGGCCCGCCTTCGATCTTCTTGCGCAAGCGGTGGATGTAGACCTCGATGGCGTTGTTGCTCACCTCCTCGCCCCACTCGCACAGGCGCTCCACCAGCTGCTCCTTGCTCACCAGGCGGCCGGCGCGCTGCAGCAGCACTTCCAGCAGGCCCAGTTCGCGGGCGGACAGCTCGATCATCTTGCCGTCGATGGTGGCCACGCGGCCGGCCTGGTCGTACACCAGCGGGCCGTGCTTGATGGCGCTGCTGGTGCCGCCCATGCCCCGGCGCGTGAGGGCACGCACGCGGGCTTCGAGCTCTTGCAGGCTGAAGGGCTTGGCCATGTAGTCGTCGGCGCCAAAGTCCAGGCCCTTCACGCGTTCTTCCACGCTGTCTGCGGCGGTGAGGATGAGCACCGGCAGGGCGGAGCCCCGGCCGCGCAGCTTTTTCAGCACCTCCAGCCCATGCATCTTGGGCAGGCCCAGGTCCAGGATGAGCAGGTCGAACTCGTTGTTGGTCATGAGCGCCGCGTCGGCCTCGCTGCCGCTGGCGACATGGTCCACCACGGCGCCCGAGGCACGCAGCGTGCGCAGCAGGCCATCGGCCAGCACCTGGTCGTCTTCGGCAATGAGGATGCGCATGCGGACTGTCTCCTTGGGTGGTGCGGCCCGTGGGCGGGCCTGTGTCGTCATTGTCTGCCTGTGCGAGGATTTTAGGCGCCAGCTCCCTGTCCGGCGCCTTTGGCTGGCTGCAAGCTTGGGACACGGAAAATGGCGGCCATGCACATCCTGCTCATCGAAGACGATCTGGACCTGGGCCAGGCCCTGCTGCAAGCCCTGCAGCAGGGCGGCTTCACGGTGCAATGGCTGCGCAGCGTGGCCGCCACGCCGCCCCTGCCCGACGCCAACGAGGTCGCCGCCGTGCTGCTGGACCTGACCCTGCCCGACGGCCAGGGCATGGCGTTGCTGCGTCGCTGGCGCCGCGCGGGCCTCAGCCTGCCGGTGATCGTGATCACAGCCCGCACCGCCTTGCAGGACCGGCTTGACGGCCTGGACGGCGGTGCCGACGACTACGTGCTCAAGCCCTTCGATGTGCCCGAGCTGCTGTCGCGCTTGCACGCCGTGCTGCGGCGCAGTGCCCGCCAGGCCAGCGAGGAGTGGACGCTGGGCGCGCTGCGCGTGGCGCCCCGGCGGCACGAGGCCTGGCTGGGCGACGAGCCCCTGGCGCTGTCACCGCGCGAGTTCCGGCTGCTGGTGGAGCTGGCGCGCGAACCCGGCAAGGTGGTGGCCAAGAACGTGCTTGCCCAGCGGCTCGAACCCCTGGGCGACGCGCTGGACGCCGCCACACTGGAGGTGCATATCTCCAACCTGCGCAAGAAGATCGGCGCAGAGCGCGTGGTCACGGTGCGTGGCGTGGGCTACCGGCTGCAGCCATGACACCACCTACCGAAACCCCCGCGCCCCCACGCGGCTGGTGGGGCCCGAGCCTCATGCGCCGCACCCTGCTGGCGCTGCTCGCGGCCATGGCGTTGGTGTGGCTGGTGCTGCTGGGCCAGGCGGCCATCACCCACTACCGCGCCATGGACACCAACCCCGGCGTGCGCCAGCTCGCGCAGGGGCTGGCAGGGGCGCTGGCCACGCTGGAGCAACCCGCCGAGGCCCGCGCGCTGGTGCACGGCATGGCCCACACCCTCAACGCCATGCGCGCCGATGTGGACCTGCTGCAGGGCACCTCGGTGCTGCTGCAGCTGCAGGACCGCACAGGCCAGCTTCTGCATAGCAGCACGGCCGGTGTGCGCGCGGTGGTGCTGGCAGGCGACGCGGGCCATGCCGCGATGGACGTGGCCGGCACACCCCATTGGGTGGCCTGGGAAAGCACGGGCCCCTGGCGCGTGGTGGTGGCCGAGCCCCGCCTGGCCGATGCGCGGCTGCTGGGCTTCATGGGCGAAGACCTGGCGGCCTCGGTGCTGCTGGCGCTGCCGCTGGTGGGCCTGCCGCTGTGGCTGGCCGTGCGCACCGGGCTGCGCCCGCTGGCGCGGCTGGATGCCCAGATCGCCGCGCGCTCGGCCAACGACCTGCGGCCGCTGCAGCACCTTCCGCCCCAGCGCGAGCTGCACGGCCTGGCCCAGTCGTTCGACCAGTTGCTGGCCCGCCTGCGGGCCCACCTGGCGCGCGAAAAGGCCCTGGTGCACGACGCGGCCCACGAACTGCGCACGCCCATGGCCGTCATCGCCACCCAGGCCCATGTGCTGGCGCAAGCCCCCGAAGGCCCCGCACGCGCGCAAGCCAGCGAGGCGCTGACGCGCGCCGTGCAGCGCGCCGCGCACCTGAGCGAACAGCTGCTCACGCTGGCGGCACTGGAGGAGGCCCCCGCGCAGCACCCCACCGCGCCACAGGACCTGATGGCGCTGCTGCAGGACTGCCTGGCCGAGCGCGCGGGCTGGGCTGAGGGCCTGGGCGTGGAGCTGTCGCTCGACGGGCCGGACACCCTGAAGCTGCCGTTGGACCGCCAGCTGCTCTGGTCCGCCCTGGGCAATGTGCTGGACAACGCGCTCAAGCACGGCTGCGGCCCGGGCGCGGGGCGCGAGGTGCAGTTGCGGGTGCGGCAGGAGGGCGGCGACGTGGTGGTCTGGATTGCCGACGACGGCCCGGGCATAGCGGCCGGTGAGCAGGACCGGGTGTTCGAGCGTTTCTGGCGCTCGCCACGCGCGCGCAGCAGCGGATCGGGCCTGGGGCTCACCATTGCGCAGCAGGCCATCGGCCACCTGGGCGGGCAGGTCCGCCTGGGGCCGGGGCTGTACGGACGGGGCGTAGGCTTCACGCTGCGCTGGCCGGTGGCGGGCTGACAATCCGCACCCGGCAGCTCCACGCCCAGCGCAGATCTTTGGGTTCGCCCAAGGTTCGCGTTTCAACAATCCCGGCATCTTCTTCACTTCACGAGATGCCATGAACCCTACCCACCTTGTTACCCCTTCCACGGCGCGCAGCGCCCCCCTTCTCTCGCGGCGCCACTGGCTGGCCGCCGCAGGCCTGTCCACGCTAGGCGGCGTGCTCACCGCCTGCGGCGGTGGCGACGACGACGGTCCCCGCGAAGCCCACAAGCGGGTGCAGACCCTGGCCCAAGCGCTGGTGAAGCAGGGTGTGGTGGGCGCTGCCGCCGGGTGGGCGGACCCGCGCCAGGTCCGCACAGCCGTCGCGGGGCTGCGCCGCCTGGGTGGCAATGCGCCCCTGGCCACCGGCGACCTGATGGCCATCGGCTCCAACAGCAAGGCCATGACGGCCTGCGCGGCCGCGAGCGTGGTGGACCAGGGCCTGCTGCGCTGGGACAGCACGCTGGCCCAGACCTTGCCCGAGCTGGCGCAGAGCGCCCTGCCCGCCTATCAGCAGATCACGCTGCGCGACCTGCTGGACCATCGCGCCGGGGTGATGGGTTTTTCAGCCATCGAAGACGTGGACCTGTTCGTGAATGCAGTGGGCCCTGAGGTGCTGGCGCGCTTGCAGCAACCTGCGGAGGCAGAGGCGTTCTTCCTGCAGTGGCTGCTGCGCCAGCCGCCCGTTCGCGGCACGGGCGCAGACCCGGGCTTTGCCTACTCCAACGCAGGCTATGCGCTGGCGGCCCGCATGCTGCGCGCGGCCACGGGCCTGGGGTGGGCGGATCTGCTGCGCCAGCGCGTGGCCCAGCCCCTGGGCCTTTCGCTCTTTGTGGGAGAACCGATGCGTGCCGGTAGCCAGCAGCCCGCCGGGCATGAAATCCTGGACGGGCGGCTGCAGCCCCTGCCCCTGGCCGAGGCGCCGGAACGTGTGTGGCTGGAGGTCCTGGACCCGGCAGGCGCCGTGAGCCTGACGGTGGAGGAGGACGCGCGGTGGCTGCAGTGGCACCTGCAGGCATTGCGCGGCGACGCCACCCCCTTGCCCCGCAGCTATGTGAAGGGCCTGCAGGACCTGGGGCATGCCCCCGCAGGCCGCTATGGCCTGGGTTGGCTGGTGCATGCGGTGCACGGCACGGGCTGGTTGCTGCACAACGGGCAGGACGCGGGCTTTCAGGCGCTGTCGGTGGTCGCACTCGATGGTTCGCGCGCGGGCCTGGCCCACAGCAATATCGCCACGGCGGACAGCATGGGCCTGCTCTACGAAGGGGTCTCCACGCTGGTGGCCTGAGCCCGCCGGGCCTGCGTCGGGTGCTCAGCGCTGATCGTGTGCCAGCAGCCTCTGCACCAGGGTCTTGAGGTCCGCCTGCAGCCGCGCCATGCCCTCAGGCATCTGGGCGAGCGTCTGCTCGTCCATGTAGAGCTTGCGGTTGATCTCGACCTGGATGCTGTGGCGGTGCTGCGCGGGGTTGCCGTAGCGGCGCACCAGCTCCACGCCCTTGTAGGGGTGGTTGTATTCGACGCTATAGCCGCATGCGCGCAGGTGCTCGCAGATCAGTGCCGACAGCGCCGGGCTGGCGGTGGTGCCATCGCGGTCGCCCACCACAAAGTCGGCATGCTCCAGCCCCGGAAACTCGGTGGCAAAGCGCCCGGCCACGGCGGGCATGGAGTGGCAGTTGAGGTGGATGCTGTAGCCGTGGCGCGCATGGGCGGCATCGATGGCCTGGGCCACGGCGGCGTGGTACGGGCGCCAGCAGCGGTCGATGCGCGCACGCACCTCGGCCACGGTGAGCTGGCGCTGGTAGATGGGTTCGCCCTGGTCGGTGAACTTCCAGATCAGCCCCTTGCCCAGGCGCACCTTGCTGAGCACCTTGGGATCGGTGGAGATGGGGTCGGGCCAGTCGCCGTCGAGCAGGCTGGTGTCCAGCTCGGTCGTGTCGCGGTTGGCGTCCAGGTAGATGCGGGGGAAGTGGGCCTCGACCCAGGCCACGCCGAGCGCGGGGGCAAAGGCGTAGATCTTTTCGACGTGCGTGTCTTCGGCCCGGCGCAGCGTGGCGAGGTCTAGGGCGGAACCAAAGTCGTCGGGGTACCGGGTGCCGCTGTGGGGGGAGTCGAGCACCAGCGGTGTGCTGCCGGGCACCGCAGTGACGGTGGCGGGTTGTGTGGCAAGCCCCGGCGAGCCGGTGACGCCGGGCTGGGCCTGCTGGAAGCGGTGGTGGATCAGTTTCAAGGCTGCATGCATAGGCAGAGTGTGCGCAAAGGAGGGCGGCTGGCCTAGCCGCCCAGACCGGGATGTGACTATGGTTATCCCTGAGACCTTGAGCAGGCCCGGGAAGCAGGCGTGCCTGCGTTGTCTCACCATCCCAGCTGTGGCCGTCCCCGGGGCCCAGGGCCCGGGGAAATCAGGTCAGTCGAGCACCACCTTGGCGTAGGCCGCCACGCGCTTCATTTTGTCGATCTCGCTGGCGATCTGGGCCGTGAATTCCTTGGGTGTGGTGCCCGAGGGGTAGAGGCCCTGTCCCGCCAGGCGCTCGCGCACGGCGGGCTCCTTCAGGGCCTGGGCGACGGCTTGCTGGATGCGCTCTGCCGCCGCCGGGGGCGTGCCCGCAGGGGCCACCAGGCCAAACCATGAAGGCTCGTTGGCCTGCTTGTAGCCCAGTTCGGCGTAGGTGGGCACATCGGGCAACACATCCAGCCGCTCGGGCCACGACACCGCCAGCGCCTTGAGCTTGCCCGATTTGACGTGCGGGAGCGACGAAGCCACCTGGTCAAAGTACACCGCCACCTGGCCCGCCAGCACGTCGTTGATGGCCGGACCTGCACCACGGTAGGGGATGTGCACCATGGAGGTGCCGGTGCTGCTCTTGAACAGCTCGCCCCACATGTGGCCGATGGTGCCGTTGCCGGGGGTGGCGTAGGACACCTTGCCGGGGTTGGCCTTGAGGTACTTCACCAGCTCCGCAAAGTCCTTGACGGGCACCACGGCCGGGTTGATCACGATGACGCCCGGGGCCTTGACGATCTCGGTCACGCCGATGAAGTCCTTGGTCGGGTGGTAGGGCAGCTTGGTGTACACGGCGGGGTTCACGCCATGGGTGGACAGCGTGGCCACGCCCAGGGTGAGGCCGTCTGCTGGCGCGCGGGCGACTTCGGCCATGCCGATGGAGCCGCCTGCGCCGCCCCGGTTTTCCAGCACCACGGGCTGCTTGAGGATGCGCGCCAGCGACTCTTGCAGGCTGCGGGCCGTGATGTCCGTGGCGCCCCCGGGCGGGAACGGAACGATGATGCGCAGGGGCTTGCCCTCTTGCGCCAAAGACATTCCGGGAGCGAAAGATACGGCGGCCAGTGCTGAGAGCAGGTGACGGCGTTGCATGGGCGTTTCTCCTATGGGTTGCATTGAGGTTAAAGGATTCAATGCGCTCTACCAAGCAATGGATATGCCTGATAACATTCCTATTTGGAATGATTTGATTACTTACTATGTCATCCCTTCGCCGCCTCTCGCCACCCGTTCACCTGCTGCGGGCTTTTTCCACGGTGACGCGGTTCGGCGGGGTGTCCCGCGCGGCCGAGGCCCTGCACCTCACCCAAAGCGCGGTCAGCAAACAGGTCAAGGAACTGGAGACCTGGGTGGGCGTGCCGCTGTTCGAACGCAGCCGCAAGCGCCTGGCGCTCACCCCCGCCGGCGAGCGCTACGAAAAGGCGGTGCGTGGCGTGCTGGCGCAGCTGGAGGCCGCCACGCTGGAGCTGATCACCAGCGATGACGGTGGCGGGGCGCTGCACCTGTCCAGCCTGCCCACGTTTGCGGCCAAATGGCTCATCCCACGCCTGCCGCAGTTCCAGCAGCAGCACCCGCAAATCACGCTGCACTTTGTGCCCTATGTGCACAGCTACGACTTCACCCGCCCCGAGCTGGACTGCGCCATCCTGTTCGGCGACGGCCACTGGCCCGGCGCGCACGCCCATCACATCACGGGCAACGAGGTGGCGCTGATCGCCCCCCGCACCAAGGTGGCCGACTGGCCCATCCACACCCCGCGCGATGTGGCCCGCTACACGCTTCTGCGCCACGTGACCGTGCCCGAGGCGTGGTTGCGCTGGAGCGAGACGCACGGGGTGGAGGGCCTCATCGACCCGCTGGCCGGGCCGCAGTTCGACCAGTTCCAGACCATGATCCGCGCCGTGATGGCGGGCATGGGACTGGCGCTGGTGCCGCGTTGCCTGGTGCAGGATGAAATCACGGCAGGCCTGGTGCGCGAGCCCCTGCCCGATGCCGACCTGCGCGGCGGTTACCGGAGTGATGTGGGCTACTGGTTCTGCTACCCCGAAGGCCGCACGCAGCTGCACGCGCTGCAGTGCTTCAGGGAATGGCTGCTGGCGTGCGCCGAGCCGATGGGGGCTCAGGCACCCGTATCGCCGCCCGCATAGGCCTCCAGCCCAATGGCCACCACGGTGGCCACGTCATGGCCCACCTCGGCGCGGAACTCCGCCTCGGCCTGCGCCACGGCGTCCCGGAACGCCTGCAGCCACGCCAGGCCGGTGGGCGTGAAGCACACGCGGCGCGCCCGCGCATCCAGCGGGTCGGCCTCGCGAGTGACCAGCCCCCATGCCTCGCACTGGTCCACCAGGTTGGCCATGGCCTGCTTGGTCATGCCCGCGCGCTGGGCCAGATCGGTCAACCGGTCGCCCTGCAAGGCCAGGTGCCGGGTGATGTGCACGTGTGCAGCCGTCACCTGGTCGCGTGCCGCCAGGTTGGACAGCGCCAGCGGCACCTCCACATTGCGCGCCATGAGCTGCAGCACCCGAGCGTCGAAGCGGCGCAGGGCGCTGCCCATCAGGCGGCCCAGGTGGGTCTGGCGCCAGCGGTCGTCAGGTCCCGGGGCGGGCGTGGCAAGGGGGGCGGCTGGAGAAAAATCGGCCATGCGATATTGTCAGGCAAACTGACTAAAAATCGCTTTATCTGGATTTCATTGCTCGCATAAACTACTGTTCAAGCATCCAGCCTGTGATTAACCGCAGAGCGATGCAAGCATCCAACCTGTTGTTTTTCAAGGAGTTTCTCATGGACGTCGCAGTCAAAGGCACCAACCCCGCATTGCCCGTGAACACGGAAAAGGCCAAGGCCCTGGCCGCCGCGCTCGCCCAGATCGAGAAGCAATTCGGCAAGGGCACGATCATGCGCCTGGGTGAAGGCGAGGTGATCGAGGACATCCAGGTCGTCTCCACCGGCTCGCTGGGCCTCGATATCGCGCTGGGCGTGGGTGGCCTGCCCCGTGGCCGTGTGGTCGAAATCTATGGCCCGGAATCGTCGGGCAAGACCACGCTCACGCTGCAGGTGATTGCCGAAATGCAAAAGCAAGGCGGCACCTGCGCGTTTGTCGATGCAGAGCACGCCCTGGATGTGCAGTACGCCCAGAAGCTGGGTGTGCAGCTGTCCGACCTGCTGATCAGCCAGCCCGACACCGGCGAGCAGGCGCTGGAAATCGTGGACAGCCTGGTGCGCTCCGGCGCCGTGGACCTGATCGTGGTGGACTCGGTGGCTGCGCTCACGCCCAAGGCCGAAATCGAAGGCGAGATGGGCGACGCCCTGCCCGGTCTGCAAGCCCGCCTGATGAGCCAGGCGCTGCGCAAGCTCACCGCCACGATCAAGAAGACCAACTGCATGGTCATCTTCATCAACCAAATCCGTATGAAGATCGGCGTGATGTTCGGCTCGCCCGAAACGACGACCGGCGGCAATGCGCTCAAGTTCTACGCGTCGGTGCGCCTCGACATCCGTCGCACCGGCACGATCAAGAAGGGCGACGAAGCCATCGGCAACGAGACCAAGGTCAAGGTGGTCAAGAACAAGGTGAGCCCGCCCTTCAAGACGGCCGAGTTCGACATCCTGTTCGGTGAAGGCATCAGCCGCGAGGGCGAGATCATCGACATGGGCGTGACGGCCAAGATCGTGGAAAAGAGCGGTGCCTGGTACGCCTACAACGGCGAAAAGATCGGCCAGGGCCGTGACAACGCCCGCGAGTTTTTGCGCGAAAACCCCGACCTGGCCCGCGAGATCGAGAACAAGGTGCGCGAAGGCCTGGGCATTGCGCTGCTGCCTGGCGCACTGCAGGCCCCAGCAGCGGCTGCGGACGAGTGATTTCCGGTTTTTGAAGGCAAATAGCCTGCAGGTGCACATTTCATATGCGCTTGCAGCTATTAAAACTATAGCTTTGGATCAGTCATGGGATTCACTGCGCTCTCGCTCAAGGGCCGTGCGCTGCGGCTGCTGAGCCAGCGGGAGCATTCGCGCGCCGAGCTGCAACGCAAGCTCGCGCCGCATGTGCAGGAGGGCGAAGACCTGGGGGCTGTGCTGGACGACCTGCAGGCCAAGGACTTCATCAGCGAGGCCAGGGTGGTGGAGTCGGTGTTGCACCGGCGCGCAGAGCGTCTGGGTGCATCGCGCATCCGGCAGGAGCTGCAGTCCAAGGGGCTGGGGGCAGAGGCTGTGCAGCAAGCAGTGGCCCAGCTGCAGGGCAGCGAACTGGAGCGTGCCCGCGCGGTGTGGCGCCGCAAGTTTGGCGAGCCCGCCGCAGATCCGCAAACCCGCGCCAAGCAGATGCGGTTTTTGCTGGTGCGGGGGTTCTCAGGCGATGTGGCGCGGCGCGCGGTGCTGGGCGCCGATGCGTCTGACGAGGGCTGACCACAACGCCAACAAGCGGGGCATCGGCCCCGCTTCCTGATGCGCTCTGAGGTGTTTACACGCCCAGCATCAATTGCAGGTTCTGCACTGCAGCGCCACTCGCGCCCTTGCCCAGGTTGTCCAGGCGCGCGATGACCACGGCCTGCCGGTACTGCTCGTTGGCAAACACGCGCAGCTCCAGCTTGTTGGTGTCGGTCAGCGTGTCGGCGGCCAGCTTCAAATCGTCGGTGGGGGGCAGCACGCTGACCCATTGTTCTGGCGTGTTGGTGCGGCTGTAGTGGCTGGCCAGCACGTCGTGCAGGTCGCTTGCCTTGGGGGCTCCGGGCAGCAGGTCCAGGTGCAGCGGCAACTGCACCAGCATGCCCTGGCGGAAGTTGCCCACCGCAGGGATGAACACCGGGCGGCGTGTGAGCCCGGTGTAGCGCAAGATTTCGGGGATGTGCTTGTGCGACAGGCCCAGCGCATAGGCCTCATACGGCGCTGCGGTGCCCGCCTCGTAGGCTTCGATCATGGTGCGGCCGCCGCCGGAGTAGCCCGAGACCGA
Organism: Acidovorax sp. LjRoot204; assembly: GCF_056175785.1. Taxonomy (NCBI): domain Bacteria; kingdom Pseudomonadati; phylum Pseudomonadota; class Betaproteobacteria; order Burkholderiales; family Comamonadaceae; genus Acidovorax; species Acidovorax sp. LjRoot204. The sequence continues at coordinate 7,555 of NZ_JBGFFF010000003.1, read as the reverse complement.
AGGCAGGCTCAAAGGGTAGTCCGCCGGGATCAGGCCTGCATCGACCAGCGGGCGCAGCATGGCAATCGCGCCCGTGGCGTAGCAGCCGGGATTGGAGACGCGGGTGGCGTCGCGCACCGCTTGTGTCTGTGCTGCCGCGAGTTCCGGAAACCCGTACACCCAACCATTGGCAGTGCGGTGCGCCGTGCTGGCATCGATCACCTTGACCTTGCGGCCCGAGCTGCGCTCGATCTCGTCCACCATCGCCACGGTGTCGCGCGCAGCGTCGTCGTGCAGGCACAGCACCACCAGATCCACCCCCGCGATCAGGTCGCGCTTGGCGGCCGGGTCTTTGCGCAGCTCAGGCGTAATGCTGACCAGCTCGATCTGCGGCATGGCCTGCAGGCGCTCGCGGATCTGCAGGCCTGTGGTACCGGCTTCGCCATCAATAAAGACTTTGGACATGGAGGTGCTCCTGCAAAAAGGTGGCAGCGTCTGCCGGATAGAAAAGGGGGGATGAGAAGGCTATCAGGCCAGCCCAGGGTGTAAGTCAGGCACAAGGATGGTGCGTTGCAGCATGATACAGTCGCGGGTTGCCATGTCCCAAGCCCGCGGCCAGACATCTGTTCATGGTAAACGGGTAACTACCACCCTTCCCTGAGAGAGACCTCATGAAGATTCACGAATACCAAGGCAAGGAAATCTTGCGCAATTTTGGTGTGCCCGTTCCGCGTGGCATTCCCGCATTCACGGTGCAAGAAGCCGTGGAAGCAGCCCAGAAGCTCGGCGGCCCCGTGTGGGTGGTCAAGGCCCAGATCCACGCCGGTGGCCGTGGCAAGGGCGGCGGCGTGAAGGTTGCCAAGACCATCGACGACGTGAAAGCACGCGCCAGCGAAATCCTGGGCATGCAGCTGGTCACCCACCAGACCGGCGCTGAGGGCCAGAAGGTCCGCCGTCTGTACATCGAAGACGGCGCCGACATCAAGAATGAGCTGTACGTCTCGCTGGTCACCGACCGCGCCACGCAGAAGGTCGCCCTGATCGCTTCGAGCGAAGGCGGCATGGACATCGAGGAAGTGGCCCACTCCACGCCCGAGAAGATCATCACCGAGATGATCGACCCGCTGACCGGCATCACTGAAGCGCAGAGCCGCAAGGTGGCAGCAGCCATCGGCCTGACCGGCGCTTCCATCGACCAAGCAGTAGACATCTTCGCCAAGATCTACAAGTGCTACATGGACACCGACGCGTCGCTGGTGGAAATCAACCCCCTGAACTGCGACTCCAAGGGCAACCTGATGGCCCTGGACGCGAAGTTCAACTTTGACGCCAACGCGCTGTTCCGCCACCCCGAAATCGTGGCCTTCCGTGATCTGGACGAAGAGGATCCAGCCGAAGTGGAAGCCTCCAAGTTCGACCTGGCCTACATCAGCCTCGATGGCAACATCGGCTGCCTGGTGAACGGCGCCGGCCTGGCCATGGCCACCATGGACACCATCAAGCTGTTCGGCGGCGAGCCGGCCAACTTCCTGGACGTGGGCGGCGGTGCTACCCCCGAGAAGGTGACTGAAGCCTTCAAGATCATGCTGAAGAACCCCAAGGTCGAAGGCATTCTGGTCAACATCTTCGGCGGCATCATGAAGTGCGACACCATCGCCACCGGCGTGATCACAGCTTGCAAGGCCGTGAACCTGAACGTGCCGCTGGTCGTGCGCATGAAGGGCACGAACGAAGAGCTCGGCAAGAAGATGCTGGCCGAGTCTGGCCTGCCCATCATTGCCGCAGACACCATGGCCGAAGCTGCGACCAAGATCGTTGCTGCCGTCAAGTAAGCCCGGAGAACACACATGTCGATCTACATCAACAAAGACACCAAGGTCATCACCCAGGGCATCACGGGCAAGACTGGCCAGTTCCACACCGAAAAGTGCCAGGAATACGCGAATGGCAAGAACTGCTTCGTGGCGGGCGTGAACCCCAAGAAGGCGGGCGAGTCGATCTTCAACATCCCGATCTACGCCTCCGTCAAGGAAGCCGCCCAGCAGACCGGTGCCACCGTGTCGGTGATCTATGTGCCGCCCGCAGGCGCCGCTGACGCGATCTGGGAAGCTGTCGAAGCCGACCTGGACATGGCCATCTGCATCACCGAAGGCATTCCCGTCAAGGACATGCTGATGGTGCGCAACAAGATGAAGGCCAAGGAAGCCGCTGGCGGCAAGAAGACGCTGCTGCTGGGCCCCAACTGCCCTGGCCTGATCACGCCTGACGAAATCAAGATCGGCATCATGCCCGGCCACATCCACCGCAAGGGCCGTATCGGCGTGGTGTCCCGCTCGGGCACGCTGACGTACGAAGCCGTGGCCATGCTGACCGAAGTCGGTCTGGGTCAATCGAGCGCCGTGGGCATTGGTGGCGACCCCATCAACGGCCTCAAGCACATCGACGTGATGAAGGCTTTCAACGACGATCCAGACACCGACGCCGTGATCATGATTGGCGAAATCGGCGGTCCGGACGAAGCCGAAGCCGCCCAGTGGTGCAAGGCCAACATGAAGAAGCCTATCGTGGGCTTCATCGCTGGCGTGACCGCCCCTCCCGGCAAGCGCATGGGCCACGCTGGCGCGCTGATCTCTGGCGGCGCCGATACGGCCGATGCCAAGCTGGCCATCATGGAAGAGTCGGGCTTCATCATCACCCGCAACCCTTCGGAACTGGGCAAGTTGCTCAAGGCCCAGCTGAAGTAAGCAGGCTGTCGCTGTCCCGTCCGTAAGCACAATTACGGACGCGGTGCGCGGCACAGACCGCTAGACTGGCGGCTCCTACAAAAAGAGAAGCGCTCGGAACCCAGGTTCCGGGCGCTTCTTGCATTCATAACAGTGGAGTCAGTCATGGAGTTTCTGCAAAGCGCCGATTTTTGGATCGGCCTGGTGAAGATCGTCTGGATCAACATCATTCTTTCGGGCGATAACGCGGTGGTCATCGCGCTGGCAGCCCGGTCCCTTCCCCCCCATCAGCAAAAGAAAGCCGTGTTCTGGGGCTCTGGCGCTGCCGTGGTCTTGCGGATTTTGCTGACCGTTGTGGCTGCCAAGCTGCTAGAGCTGTCGTTCCTGCAGATCGTGGGCGGTTGTCTGCTGCTGTGGATCGGCTTTCAGCTGCTCAGCGACGATGAGGAGGACGAGGGCGAGTCCAAAACCTATGGCAGCCTGATGGCCGCCGTCCGCACCATCCTCATCGCCGACTTGGTGATGAGCCTGGACAACGTGATCGCTGTGGCGGCTGCGGCCCAGGGCAACGTGGTGCTGCTGGTGTTGGGCTTGGCCATCAGTATCCCGCTGGTGATTTTCGGCAGCACCCTCATGATCAAGCTCATGGAGCGTTTCCCTGTCATCGTGGTGCTCGGCGCCGCGCTGATCGGCTGGGTGGGTGGAGAAACCATCGCCAGCGATGCCATCTTGCATGACTACGCAGTGGCGCACCCAGCGTTGCATTATGTAGCGGCCGCACTGGGCGCCGCGCTGGTGGTGGGCGTGGGCAAGTTCTGGCGCAAGGGATCCAACAGCGCATCCGCGACCTGAGGGTTGCAACCCGGGGGCTCGCACGGAGGTGCAACCCCTCTTTGAGGCCCGCGAGTGACAAAAATGGCATGGCGCTGGCGTCCCATCCCGGGGTTGCGTGACAAGAACGGCACGCAACTCCACCCTCGCTGCCCATTCGCTCCAAATCTCCTCTTATCAACGTCCTAAGGCCCTTGGACTGCATGGGCGCAGTTATTGCTTCAAACCCACTCAATACTGAGTGGAATAACAGCAAGTGGGACGAAAAACCTCGGCGCGGCGGATGGATGGATGGCGTACCGATGGCTTTTGGGGCGGATTGGTGGCACTGGCCGTAGCGGGCCTGTGTGCGGTCACGGGTGCATCGTTGTCACTCGAACACAAGCTCTACGACGCCGCCATCCGCACCTCGTCCCCCGCCCCGTTGGCCGACGTGGTGATTGTGGGCATCGACGATGCCAGCTTGGCCGCTCTGGGGCCATGGCCCTGGTCGCGTGACATCCACGCGCGCCTGGTCGATCGCCTATCAGCGGCTGGCGCCCAAACCGTTGTTTACACCCCCCCGCTCACACAGCCCCAGAACGACAGGGGCCTGGGTTACGTGAGGAAAATCCGCGAAACCCTTGCCGTTGCGCCTGAGGGAACCGCACTGACGGCCGAGCTCGGCCGTGTGGTGGGTGAGGCAGAAGCTGTACTCGACGGCGATGCGCTTCTGGCAGCCGCCATGCAGCGGGCGGGCAACGTACTCCTGGCTTCGCGTTATGAAAGTGGCGGGGCTGCTGCGCCCCTGCCATCGTACGTGCGTCGCAGCACGTTGCCCGACCCGGGTGCTGCTGCAACCCCGATGCAGTCGGCGCAGCACCCCATCCCGTCGTTGGGCGCGGTGGCGGCTGGGGTGGGGCACTTGTATGCAGAGGCTGACCTGGATGGGCGTGTGCGCCAGGTTCCACTGCTTCTTCGCTACGACAGCGTGGGGGTGCCGTCCTTGGCGTTGCTGGCGGCGCAACACAGCCTGCATCTGGGGTTGGGTGATATCCGCGTGGTCGATGCGCCTGCGGGGCTGCGGCTCGGAGGGCTGAACGTTGCCACCAATGCAGGCGCCGTGCTGCGTCCCCGCTGGCAAGTGGCTGGCGATGGAGCGGGCACCTTCCGTATTCTGTCGGCTGCCAGCGTGCTCGATGGAACCGTCGCCGCCGGTAGCTTGCAGGGCAAGATCGTGTTGGTGGGCGAAATGACGGAGAAGCTGGGCGCCCCAGCGGCGCAGCTGGGGGAGCATGCTGCCTATCCGGTGGAGGTTTTGGCGCAAACCTTGTCATCCATTCGCCTCGGGCTGGGCGTGATAGAGCCAGGCTGGGCTAGTCCGGTCGCTTGGCTGGTGTTGGCGCTGGGGGGGGTGTATCTGGTGCTGTTGGCGCCGCGTTTGGCGCGCCCCGTCGGGATGGGGGTCGGTGCGGCGCTCGCGCTCACCGTTGTCATCGCCCAATGGACCCTTTTGCGCTATGGGGGGTTGTGGGTTCCGTTGTTGCTGCCAGTGCTGGCTGTATTGGCTGGTAGCACCGTGGTGGTGCTTTTGCACCGTGGCCGGCTGAGTGACGCCTCCGGACGTTCCGCAGAAGCCGCCGAGGCGGACCGCATGATGGGCTTGGCCCTGCAGGGCCAGGGACAACTGGATATGGCCTTTGAGCGCCTGCGCAAGGTACCTGCCAGCGACGCGCTTCTGGACAATCTCTACCATCTGGCGGAGGATTTCGAGCGCAAGCGCCACTTCGGCAAGGCGCAGACGGTCTACGAACATATCCTGCGCCATGACTGGCACTACAAGGACGCCCGCAGCCGCTACAAGCGTGCCAAGGCTCAGGCACAAGGTGGCGCGCAAGCTCCGCAGGGCGCCACAGACTCTTTGCCGGGTGCCGGCGCTGCAGCGCCCCGCCTGCCAGGCGATGCGAGTGTCGGCGTGCCCATGTTGGGGCGCTACCAGATTGATCGTGAAATTGGCAAAGGCGCCATGGGAGTGGTGTATCTGGGGCGCGATCCAAAGATCGGCCGCGTCGTAGCCATCAAGACGCTGGCCTTGGGGCAGGAGTTCGAAGGTGACGCCCTGATCGATGCGCGCGCACGGTTTTTCCGAGAAGCCGAAACTGCAGGCCGATTACAGCATCCGAACATCGTCACTATTTTTGATGCCGGTGAGGAGCATGACTTGGCCTATATCGCCATGGAGTTCCTCAAGGGTCAGGACCTGACCCATTTCTGTGGCCAGGACCGGCTGCTGCCGGTCCCCACCGTGCTCTCCATTGCAGCCAGGGTGGCCGATGCGCTGGACTATGCCCATGCCCACAATGTGGTCCACCGCGATATCAAGCCCGCCAACATCATGTTTGACAGTGGCACAGACGCGGTCAAAGTGACGGACTTCGGTATTGCGCGCATCACGGATTCGAGCAAGACCCGTACGGGGCTGGTTCTGGGGACGCCCAGCTTCATGTCTCCGGAGCAACTGGCGGGAAAGAAAGTCGATGGGCGCTCCGACCTTTATTCGCTGGGCATCACCCTCTTCCAGTTGTTGACGGGTACGCTGCCGCTGCGGGGCGCTTCCATGACCGAGCTGATGCACAAGATCGCGAGCGTGGAGGCTCCCGATGTGCGCCAGCTGCGCCCCGAACTCTCAGCCGCGGTGGCCAGGGTGGTGGCGCTGTCGTTGCAAAAGCGGCCAGAGGCGCGTTATCAGACCGGGCGGCAGTTCGCGGCGGATCTGCGGCAGGCCATGGCCGGCGATGCCCGCTTCAGCCCTGAACCAGTCGTCTATGATGCGGACCGCGATGCAACAGGGCAAGAAATGGCGGATTTTCAGGAAACCGTGATGGAGCCCCCCGCTGTGCGGGGTGCGGCAGCCCCGCCGATTTCGGGCGCCCCATGACGCACGCCTCCACATCCATGACCTACGAATTCACTGCGCGGACCGACAAGGGCCGCGTGCGTTCCAACAACGAAGACGCGGTAGCCGTCGACCGCGATGCGCAGGTCGCGATATTGGCCGATGGCATGGGCGGCTACAACGCGGGCGAAGTGGCCAGTGGCATGGCCACCACCTTTATCCGTACCGAAATGGCCCGCTGGTTGGCCCAAGCCGGCGCGAGTCCTCAGTCCACGGACGTGCGCCGGGCGCTGGAAATCTGCGTGGAAAACGCCAATCACGCCATTCTGGGGGCGTCTCTCTCCAATCCGCAGTACGCGGGCATGGGTACGACGCTGGTGGTTGCAGTGTTCCACGGCAGCCGCCTGATCTTGGGGCATATTGGCGATTCGCGCTGTTACCGTCTGCGTGATGGTGCTTTGCAGCAAATCACGCGCGACCATTCCTGGTTGCAGGAACAGGTCGATGCGGGGCTGCTGACGGCGCAGCAGGCGGCCATGTCTTCCAATCGCAATCTGGTGACTCGGGCCTTGGGTGTGGAGCCCAATGTGCTGATGGAAGTCAACGAGTTTCAGGTGGCGCCGAATGATCTGTTTCTACTCTGTTCCGATGGGCTCACCGACATGGTGTCCGATTCGGATCTGGCGGAGCTTGTGCGGGCGCCCATGCCTTTGGAGGAAAAAGCGACACTGCTCATTGACACCGCCAACGCCAACGGCGGTCGTGATAACGTGAGCGTGCTGCTGGTGCAGGCTGCCGCTGGGGGCAAGAAGCGTGGCCTCATGTCCCGATTGCTAGGGGCCTCTTGAACGGCCCGAACTACAACAATTCATCACATCAGGAGTGGATCATGCCGAGAATGATCGTTTCAATCGACGGCGTTGTCATCAAGGAAGTGCAGCTGACCAAGGAGCGGACCACGCTGGGCCGGCGCCCCTACAACGACATCGTGATCGACAACCTTGCGGTGAGCGGTGAGCATGCCGTGCTCCACATGGTGGGACAGGATGTGGAGATTGAAGACCTGGGCAGCACCAACGGCACTTATGTGAACGCCAAGGCCGTCAAGCGCCAGGAGTTGCGCAATGGCGATACAGTGGAAGTGGGC
>NZ_JBGFFF010000002.1:0-99866 GCF_056175785.1 Acidovorax sp. LjRoot204 | reverse complement strand
AGCCTTGGGTGCTCAATGCGCGCATCCGCCTTCAAGCATCAGGACAAGGTGTGCCTGCTGTCAATCTGCCCGCGCCTCACGCAGCTGCCAAGCGGCCACCAGCGCCAGCCCACACAGAAAAGTCAGCATCAAAAAGGTTTCACCGAATGCTGCGATGCGCGCCGGGTTGCTTGCTCCGGCCGTCAACGAGGCACCATGTGCGCCGAGTCGCCATTCGAGCACGATGSCGCACAGGCTSACSCCGGCSGCGCCGCCCAGCATGCGCAAGAAGCCAATGGCGCTGGAGCCCTGAGAAATGAGCGACTTGTCCAGCGGGCGCATGGAGCCCAGATTCAGCGAGGGCAGAATGAAGCCGAGTCCAATGCGTCCCAGGATCGCAAAAGCGACGAGCATCCACAGCGACGAGCCAAGGCCCACAAACACCATCAGCCCGAACGACAGGGCCAGCAAACCGAGCCCGGTGCTGACCAACAAATGGGTGGGCTGCCGGTCCGCCAATCGGCCCACCATGGCGATGGTGGCGGCCAGAACGAACCCTGCCGGCAGCATGAGGGTGCCCACGTGCGATGCCGACAGCTCCAGCCCCAGTTGCATGAACACCGGCAACAGGTAGGTAGAGCCGAACAAGGCGGTGCCGTAGATGAATGCCACCACACTGCCCATGGCGAACTGCCGGTATTGGAAGAGGCGCAGGTCCATGAGCGGCTTGCGTCCGGTGCGCAGCAGCTTGCGCTGCCAGGCAATGAAACAGGCGACGGCCACCACCGCACCCACCAGCAAGCCTACCGCCTCGACGTGAGAGCCGCCATGCAGCGACACCAGGCCGTTCAGCAGGCATAGCGTTCCCACCGTGCCCAGCAGAAGACCTCGCCAGTCCAGCGCCTGGCCTTGCCGATTGGCCTCAACCCCTCCAGGGGCGGTGACCGGTACAAACTTGTACGCCAGCCAGATGGAGGCCAGGCACAGCGGCACCACCATGAAAAATATGGAGCGCCAGCCAAACCAATCCACCAGCAAACCGCCCATGCTCGGGCCGATGGCCGGCGCCAGCACAACGCCCATGCCGAAGATGCCGCTGGCGCGCCCCTGCTCATGGGGCTGGAAGGCGTACAAAATGATGACGGCCGGGATGGGTTGCACCACACCCGCTGCCAGCCCCTCGGCCACCCGTGCTGCCAGCACCAGACCAAAGTCGCGCGCCAGGCCGCCCCCCACGCCGCCAATGAGCAGCAGCAACATCGCGCCCACATAAGTCGCGCGGTAACCGTACCGCGACAACAGCCAGGGGGTGGTGAGCATGGACACGGTGGTGGCCACCATGAACCCGGAGGTGACCCACTGGGCGCGTTCCTGGCCCAGTGCAAAGTAGTGGCTCATGTCCGGTATCGCCACGTTGACGATGGTGGAGGACATGATGGAGGCCATGGTGCCGACCATCACGGACAGCAACAACAGCCACCGGTAGCGCTCGCCATAACGCTCGCGCAATACGGCCAGAGACCCCGAAGCGGTGCTCATGAAGCGATCCAGCAGAGAGGCGATGCCACTGGGTCAGTGACGGAGGTAGGCTGTACCACTCAGGATGTGCGCTCCAGCCAGAGCTTGCCGCCCGTGGCCCAGTTTTCGCGCTTCACGTCCGTAATCAGGATGTCCACCGACTCGGGCGAGCCGCCCAGGATCTCGACGGATACGCGGGTGATCTCTTCCACCAGCTTCTTCTTCTGCTCGACCGTGCGGCCTTCCATCATTTCGATGTGGTACGTGGGCATGTCTTGTTCCTTCGCGCGCTGTGAAGACAGCGAAAAGCCCAAATCATATCGGCGAAGGCGGGTGGCCTGCGGCGGAGGGTTGCTGTGCGTCTGGCGCCGGCGCGCCGCAAGCCGCGCAGATACAGACCTTGCCGCGTGCCTCCTGTGCCAAAGCGGCCAAGGCCGCAGGGTCGATGGTCTGCGTCACGCACCAGCAGCTTTCTGCTGGGAGACCCGCCGCGATAGCGCACTGATTGGGCTGCCCACACAGCGGGCAGACAGAGGGGATGAGAGGGGTGGACAGTGCTGCAGGCATGGGGAGAAACGCGTGGGCGCGGGTGCCAGTGTACGGCGCGGCGCTGCCCGCGCGCGGCCGCTGCGTCCCATCCACGCCAATGAGGCAAGCTACGGTGCCGCCCAAACAAAAATAGCCGCCAGCGCATATATTGATTGCGCTAGCAGCTATCAAAATTGGAGCAGCCGACGCCGCGAACATGGCCCCGACTGCTATCGGGAATTAGGCTGCTTGCGCGGCCTTCAGCTTCAGGCGCCAGGCGTGCAGCAGCGGTTCTGTGTAGCCGCTCGGCTGCTCCATGCCCTTGAAGACCAGGTCGCAGGCCGCCTTGTAGGCCATGCTGGTGTCGAAGTGGCCGGCCATGGGCTGGTACAGCGGGTCGCCAGCGTTCTGGCCGTCCACCACGGCCGCCATGCGCTCGAACGTGGCGCGCACCYGCGCCTCGGTCACCACGCCATGGTGCAGCCAGTTGGCAAGATGCTGGCTGCTGATGCGCAGCGTGGCGCGGTCTTCCATCAGGCCCACGTTGTGGATGTCGGGCACCTTGGAGCAGCCCACGCCCTGGTCCACCCAGCGCACCACGTAGCCCAGGATGCCCTGTGCGTTGTTGTCCAGCTCCTGCTGCTTTTCGGCGTCGCTCCAGTTGGGGGCGGCGGCCACGGGCACGGTGAGCAGGCCGGTCAGCAGGTTGTCGCGCTCGGCGTTGGCGTCGGTTTTCTCCAGCTCGATCTGGATGTCGCTCACTTTCACCTGGTGGTAGTGCAGCGCGTGCAGCGTGGCRSCSGTGGGSSWGGGCACCCAGGCGGTGTTGGCRCCGGCCTTGGGGTGSGCGATCTTCTGCTYGAGCATSKCGGCCATCAGGTCGGGCATGGCCCACATGCCCTTGCCGATCTGCGCCTTGCCGCGCAGGCCRCASGAGAGGCCSACYAGCACGTTGTTCTTCTCGTACGACTGGATCCASGCGCTGGWCTTCATGTCGCCCTTGCGSAYCATSGGGCCGSCGTGCATGGCGGTGTGCATCTCGTCGCCSGTGCGGTCGAGRAARCCGGTGTTGATGAACGCCACGCGGGTCGATGCAGCGGCAATACAGGCCTTGAGGTTGACGGACGTGCGGCGCTCTTCGTCCATGATGCCCAGCTTGACGGTGCTGTCGGGCAGGCCCAGCAGCTTCTCTACGCGGCCGAAGAGTTCAGCGGCAAAGCCGACTTCGGCSGGGCCGTGCATCTTGGGCTTGACGATGTAGAYGCTGCCCTTGCGGGAGTTGCGGATGCCGTTTTGTCCATGGCCCTGCAGGTCGTGCAGTGCAATCGCCGTGGTCACCACCGCATCCATGATGCCTTCGGGGATTTCGCGCACGGCACCTTGTGCGTCCTTCCACAGGATGGCCGGGTTGGTCATCAGGTGGCCCACRTTGCGCAGGAACATCAGCGAGCGGCCATGCAGGCGTACTTCGCCGCCTTGGGGGGCCGTGTAGATGCGATCAGGGTTCAGCCCGCGCGTGAAGGTCTTGCCGCCCTTGGCGACCTGCTCGGTCAGCGTGGCCTGGATGATGCCCAGCCAGTTGCTGTAGCCCAGCACCTTGTCTTCGGCGTCCACGGCGGCCACGGAGTCTTCCAGGTCCAGGATGGTGGACAGGGCCGCTTCCAGCACCAGGTCGCTCACGCCTGCGGAATCGGACTGGCCGATGGGCGTGCTGCGGTCGATCTGGATTTCGAGGTGCAGGCCGTTGTGCTGCAGCAGCACCGACGACGGCGCGGCGGCATTGCCCTGGTAGCCCTTGAACTGCGATGCGTCCTTCAGGCCCGTGGTGTTGCCGTTGGCCAGTGACACGACCAGCTGGCCGCCTTCCACCTTGTAGCCCGTCGAATCCTTGTGCGAGCCTGCAGCCAAAGGCGCCGTGTCATCCAGCACTTGGCGCGCAAACGCGATCACCTTGGCACCGCGCACGGGGTTGTAGCCCTTGCCCTTTTCGGCGCCGTCAGTCTCGGGGATCGCATCCGTGCCATACAGCGCGTCATACAGGCTGCCCCAGCGCGCGTTGGCGGCGTTGAGTGCATAACGTGCGTTCAGGATGGGCACCACCAGCTGCGGGCCGGCCTGCGTGGCCAGCTCGTCGTCCACGTTGGTGGTCGTGGCCTTCACGTCGGCAGGCTGGGGCACCAGGTAGCCGATCTTTTCGAGAAAGCCGCGGTAGGCCACCATGTTCTGGATGGGGCCGGGGTTGGCCTTGTGCCAGGTGTCCAGCTCGGTCTGGAGGCGGTCGCGCTCGGCCAGCAGGGCGATGTTGCGCGGAGCCAGGTCGGACACGATGGCGTCAAAACCTTTCCAGAAGGCGGCGGCGTCCACCCCCGTGCCGGGCAGCACCTTGTCTTCGACAAAGCGGTACAGGGAAGTGGCCACTTGCAGGCCGTGGACTTGGGTGCGTTCGGTCATGGGGTGCCTCAAGAAGAGTGGTGAAAACGGAGATCAATGAAAAACGGTGCCCGCAACAGCAGGCCATGGACAGACTGTATTGCAAATGTTTGCCCACATAAATACGCTGAAAATCTCTAAACCAGTGACTTTTACGCAAAACTGGTGACAGTCCGTAGTCACCCTGAATGGTGCTTTCGCCCGTTACCCACTACGCTGCGCGCACAACAAACCCACCGGGAGACAAACCCATGCAGGCACCCCTGGACGCCAGCGCGCTCAACGCGGCCCACAAGAACAAGATCGTGAGCGCCGCCGATGCCGTGCAGCTCATCCACGATGGCGACACCGTGGCCACGGGCGGCTTTGTGGGCATCGGCTTTGCCGAGAGCATTGCGGTGGCGCTGGCCCAGCGCTGGGAAACGACCCAAACCCCGCGCGACCTCACGCTGGTCTACGCCGCAGGCCAGGGCGACGGCAAGCAGCGGGGCCTCAACCACCTGGGCCACGCCGGCCTGCTCAAGCGCGTGATCGGCGGGCACTGGAGCCTGGTGCCGCGCATCCAGAAGCTGGCGGTGGACAACCAGATCGAGGCCTGGAACCTGCCCCAGGGCGTGATCACGCATTTGTTCCGCGACATCGCTGCGGGCAAGCCCGGCACGCTCACGCGCGTGGGCCTGGACACCTTTGTGGACCCGCGCCACGGCGGCGGCAAGCTCAACGCGCGCACCACCGAAGACCTGGTGCGCATCCTGCCCATCGACGGGCAGGACTACCTGTTCTACAAGGCCTTTCCGATCCACGTGGGCATCATCCGCGCGACCACTGCCGACGCCGACGGCAACCTCACCATGGAGCGCGAGGCGCTCACGCTCGAAGCGCTGGCCATCGCCATGGCCGCGCGCAACTCGGGCGGCGTGGTCATCGCCCAGGTCGAGCGCATTGCCGAGCGCGGCACGCTCAACCCCCGGCAGGTGAAGGTGCCCGGCGTGCTGGTGGACGCCGTGGTGCTGGCCACCGAGCCCGCGCACCACCACCAGACCTTTGCCGAGCCCTACAGCGCCGCGTTTGCGGGCGAGCTGCGCGTGCCCATGGAYACGCTGGAGGCCATGCCGCTCACCGAGCGCAAGATCATCGCCCGCCGTGCGGCGCTGGAGCTGCGCCCGCACCAGGTGGTGAATCTGGGGATCGGCATGCCCGAGGGCGTGGCCAACGTGGCGGCTGAAGAGCGCATCATCGACCTCGTCACGCTCACGGCCGAGCCCGGCGTGATCGGCGGCATCCCCGCCGGCGGGCTGAACTTTGGCGCGGCCGTGAACCCGCAGGCCATCATCGACCAGCCCAACCAGTTCGACTTCTACGACGGCGGGGGCCTGGACATCGCGATCCTGGGCCTGGCGCAGGCCGACCAGCACGGCAACCTCAACGTGAGCAAGTTTGGGCCGCGCCTGGCGGGTGCGGGCGGCTTCATCAACATCAGCCAGAACGCAAAGACCGTGGTGTTTGTTGGCACCTTCACGGCGGGTGCGCTGCAGGTGGAGGCCGTGGACGGCCACCTGCACATCCTGCACGAAGGCGGCGCGCGCAAGCTGGTGCGCGAAGTCGAGCACCGCACCTTCAGCGGCGCCGAGGCGCTGCGGCGCGGCCAGCGCGTGTTGTATGTGACCGAGCGCTGCGTGTTCCGCCTGGTGCCCTCGGGCGAGGCGGATGGCAGCGGCGCGCTGGAACTCATCGAGTTGGCGCCCGGCATCGACCTGCACCGCGACGTGCTGGCCCACATGGCATTCACGCCGCGCATCAGCCCCGGCCTGCAGACCATGGACCTGCGCCTGTTCGAGCCCGGCCCGCTGGGCCTGCGCGAGCAGCTGCTCAACCGCCCGCTGGTGCAGCGCTTTGAGCTGGACGCCGCGCGCCAGCTGCTGCACATCGACTTCTCGGGCCTGCAGATCAACACCGCCAGCACCATTGACGCCATCGAGCAGGAGGTGCGCCGCCTGCTCGCCCCGCTCGCCGCACAGGGCGAGCGCGTGGGCGTGATCGTGAACTACGACCACTTCACTATCGCCCCCGACCTGGCCGACGCCTACACCGCCATGGTGCAGGGCCTCACGCGCGACCTCTACACCGAGGTCAAGCGCTATGGCACCGTGGGGTTCCTCAAGTCGCGCCTGGTGTGAAGTGCGGGTGATGCTGGTTCACTATCATTTATGTAGCTGCTCAAGCATATTCCACTAGCACATGCGGCCTGTTTGGCTTTAAAACCGATCACAGGCCGTGCCCAAGTCCGTCACCAGGCCCTTCTCCGCTTTATCCCCATAATCAGCGCCCATGGACAAACTCAAGGCCTTCGAATCGTTTGTGTCGGTGGCAACACGCGGCAGCCTCACCGCTGCGGCCAAGGCCGAGGGCGTGGCCCCAGCCATCATGGGGCGGCGGCTCGATGCGCTGGAAGAACACCTGGGCGTGAAGCTGCTGGTGCGCACCACGCGCCGCATCAGCCTCACGCACGAGGGCAGTGCGTTTCTGGAAGACTGCCAGCGCCTGTTGTCCGACGTGGCCAACGCCGAGGCCAGCGTGTCCGAAGGGGGCGTCAAGGCCACGGGCCATTTGCGCATCACCGCACCGGCCGGCTTTGGCCGCCGCCATGTGGCGCCGCTGGTGCCACGTTTTCGCACCGCCCACCCGGACGTGACCATCTCGCTCAACCTCAGCGACCGCGTGGTGGACCTGGCGGGCGAGGGCTATGACTGCGCCGTGCGCGTGGGCGACCTGCCCGACTCGTCGCTGGTGAGCGTGCGCATTGCCGACAACCGCCGCCTGTGCGTGGCCACACCCGCCTACCTGCAGCGCCACGGCACGCCGCGCCACCCCAGCGAGCTGGTGCAGCACGACTGCCTCACGCTGTCGAGCGAGGCATCGCAAACACGGGGCTGGGCGTTCCGCATGCCGGTCGAGGGCGGTGGCACCGAGGTCATCCACCTCAAGCCCGGCGGCCCGCTCGATTGCTCGGACGGGCAGGTGCTGCACGACTGGTGCCTGGCGGGCTACGGCATTGCCTGGCGCAGCACCTGGGAGGTGGAGGCCGAGATCGCCGCCGGGCGCCTGGTGGAGGTGCTGCACGATTTTGCGGCGCCGCCCAACGGCATCTATGTGGTGTTTCCGCAGCGCAAGCACATGCCGCTGC
Organism: Acidovorax sp. LjRoot204; assembly: GCF_056175785.1. Lineage (NCBI taxonomy): Bacteria > Pseudomonadati > Pseudomonadota > Betaproteobacteria > Burkholderiales > Comamonadaceae > Acidovorax > Acidovorax sp. LjRoot204. Next base: position 92,227 of record NZ_JBGFFF010000002.1, on the reverse strand, counting down.
GGGTGCGGCTGTGGATCGAACACCTCAAGCACCAGTACGCACAGCCCGCGTTCTGGAAAGGCCCGCAGGCCGGCGGCTGATAGCCCCCGTGGCAGACTGCACAACACTCCATGTCCACCGCGCCCACGCTCCTCGTCGCTGACGACCACCCGCTGTTCCGTGCGGCTGTGCTGCACGTGCTGCGCGAGCGGCTGCCGCAGTTCCGCACGCTGGAGGCGGCCAGCGCCGCCACGCTGGGTCAGGCGCTGCAGGACCATCCCGAGGTCGAGCTGGTGCTGCTGGACCTGAGCATGCCCGGCACGCGCGGCTTCTCTGCCCTGCTGCATGTGCGCGGCGAATACCCCGAGCTGCCCGTGGTCATCATCTCGTCCAACGACCACCCCCGCGTCATCCGCCGCGCCCAGCAGTTTGGTGCTGCGGGCTTCATCCCCAAGTCCGCGCCCGCCGACGCCATGGGCGACGCCATCCAGGCCGTGCTGGACGGCGGCAGCTGGTTCCCGCCCATGGCGGCCGAGCGCTCCGAGGCCGACGCCGAACTGGCCGCGCGCCTGGCGCAGCTCACGCCCCAGCAGTTCCGCGTGCTGCTCTGCCTGGCCGATGGTTTGCTCAACAAGCAGATCGCGGCCACGCTGGGTCTGGCCGAGAACACCGTCAAGGTGCATGTCACCGCCATCCTGAAAAAGCTGGAGTGCTACAGCCGCACGCAGGCGGCTGTGCTGGTCAAAAGCCTGGAGACGGAAGACGGCGTGTCTTCCTGAGGTGGAGATCTGCATCGAAACGGCCGTTGTCGCTTATTCAACGAGCCCTGGATGCTACTAAAAGCGTAGCGAAGAGCGCAGCCTCTCCACCCGGGCGCAGCACCCTGCGCGAGGCGCCGTGCAAAGGCCGCCCCGCCGCGCAGCGGCTCAGGGAGATGCTCCCTGTCTCAGCAGCGTCTGGCTCACCAGCGCCCGCAGCGCGGGCGCCCGCACCGGCTTGGCCAGAAAGCCCCAGCCGCGTTCGGCGGCCTGGCGGCGCAGGGTGGCATCGCGCTCGGCGGTGACCAGGATCACGGCAGGCGTCTGGCCCCAGCGCTGGCACAGCTGCGCGAATACTTCAGGGCCGTGGAGGCCGGCGCCCAGGTGCACGTCCAGCAGCACCAGCTGCGGTGCTTGGCCGGGCTGGGCGGCGGCCAGGGCCTCGGGCGCGCCAGCGGCCAGCGGCACCGTGCAGCCCCAGCGCTGCAGCAGGGCCTGCGTGGCGGCGCAGGTAGGGCCGTCGTCATCAATGATCCAGGCGCTGCTGCCTTGCAGGGGGGCGTCGTCGGCGGGTTGCTGCGTGGTGGCGGGGGGCGCAGCCTGCTGCGCGGCGGCGGGGTTGCCCAGCGGCACACACACCCAGAACACGCTGCCGCGCCCYARCTGYGAGCGCAGGCCRATSYSGTGCCCCAGCAGGCGRCCSAKGCGTTCGACGATGGCCAGGCCSAGSCCKGCGCCMCGGTCGTCGGCGCGGCCTTCGTCCAGGCGGCGGAATTCTTCAAAGATCTCGCGCTGCAATGCCTCGGGGATGCCGGGGCCCTGGTCGTGCACCTCGATGCGCAGGTGGTGGTCGCCCACCCTGCGGCAGCCCACCACGATGCGCCCGCGCCGGCTGTAGCGGATGGCGTTGGAGACAAAGTTCTGCAGGATGCGGCGCAGCAGGTTGTCGTCGGTGCGGACCACGGCGCGCGTGGGCACGCAGCGCAGTTGCAGGCCCTGGCTTTCGGCCAGCACACCAAAGTTGTGGCCCAGCACCTGCAGCAGCGGGCCCAGCGCTACGTCGTGGATGTGTACGTCGAACTGGCCCGATTCCATGCGCGAGATGTCGAGCAGGCTGTTGAGGATTGCGTCCTGCGCGGCCAAGGCGCCGTCGATGCTGTCCACGGCGTGCCGTTCGGCGTCACCCGGCAGATGGCTGCGCAGCAGCGAGGTGAACATGCGTGCGGCGTTCAGGGGCTGCAGCAGGTCGTGCACGGCGGCGGCCACAAAGCGGGTTTTGGAGCGGTTGGCCTGCTCGGCCTCGCGCCGCGCGGCGTCCAGGTCGCGGGTGCGGTCGGCCACGCGCTGCTCCAGTGCGTCGGCCAGCGATCGCAGCTCGCGTGCGGCGTTCTTGTAGCTGGTGATGTCGGCGTAGCTGGTCACAAAACCGCCCTCGGGCAACGGGTTGCCCCGGATCTCCAGCACCGTGCCGTCGTCCTTGGCGCTTTCGTGCAGGTGGGGGGTGCCGCTGCGCAGGTGGGCCAGGCGGCGTTCGATGGCTTCTTCCACCGGGCCCGGGCCCAGCAGGCCCCGGCGCGCGTTGTGGCGCATCAGGTCTTCAATGGGGCGGCCCACCTGCATCAGGTCGGCGGGGTAGCGGAACAACTGCACATAGCGCGAGTTCCACGCCACCAGCTTCAGGTCGGCGTCGATGATGACCACCCCCTGGGGCAGGTGTTCCAGACTGCGGGAAAGGCCCATGTCAGCCTGCTGCGCGGCCTGCACGATGCCGTCCTGCGCGGTGCGCAACTCCTGCGCGTGCTGTTGCAGCACGGTCTCCAGCTCCTGGCGGCTGCGCTGGCGCAGGCGGGCCAGGCGCTGGCGCTGGCGCACAAACAGCACCAGCAGCGACAGGGCCAGCCAGCCGCCGCCCCCGGCTGCGGCCGCCCAGCGGCTGTCGGCAATGCTGCTGTGGGTGGTGTGCACCAGGTGCAGTTGCCAGGGCGTGCCGGGCAGGGGCTGGGTCAGCCACAGCATGCGGCCGGGCGGGGCGGGCATGTCGGCGGACGGTTGCACGCGCACCAGCCGCCCGCCGTTGTCCAGGCGGTCGTCCACGCGGACGTCGAGCGGGCGCAGCGGCTGGTCGGAGTACTGCCGGGTGGCGTTCAGCTCACGGCGCTCTTCGTCGTCCAGCGGCTCCAGCAGGCGGTAGCGCCAGGCGTCCTGGCTGGCGAGAAAGACCACGCCATGCGCGTCCGACGCGAGCACGATGTCGGGTGTCTGCAGCCATTCGCGCTCCAGCTCCTGCAGCGCAATCTTGATGGCCACCAGCCCCAGGATGTGGCCGCTGTCGTCACGGATGGCCTGCGACAGGAAGTAGCCCGGCTCGCCCGTGGTCACGCCAATGCCGTAGAAGCTGCCGCGCCCCTGGGCCAGCGCCTGCTGCACATAGGGGCGAAAGCTGTAGTCCACGCCCACGTTGCTGGTGGCTGTGCGCCAGTTGCTGGCGGCCACGGCCAGGCCGTCGCGGTCGAGCAGGGTGAGGGTGGAGGACTGGCTGGCGCCGTTGGCCTGCTCCAGCTTGCGGTTGAGCTGCGCTACCTCGTCGGTGCTCAGGGTGCGGCGCAGGGCGTCCTGCAACTGCGCGTCCAGGGCCAGCACCTCGGGCAGGGTGCGGTAGCGGTCGATGCGCTGGGCCAGCGTCTGCCCGTACAGGGCCAGCTGGCGCTGCACGCTCTCGCTTTCGTCCAGCAAGGACCGGTGCCAGGCCCACTGGCCGGCCGCGAACATGCTGGCCACCGTGCCTGCTAGCAGGATGAGCAGCGTCCAGAACTGGCGAAGGCGGGGCGTGGGCATGGGAATCCAGCGGGGTGGTTGTGCGGCACCAAGGCCAATTGGGTGCGGGTGGGAGTGTGCTGCACCAGGCTGGGGACTAAGTAGTTACCCTGATTTGGTGCACGCGTTCTCCTATGAAGCCGCTCTCGACTAATACCAATAGGTTATCGGCTGAAACAAAGTGCAGCGGTACAAACGGCACCCTTGACGCGCGCCGGAGGCACCCCGGTGGTGCAGACCCGTGACCCCAGGAGACCCGTTCCATGCACAACCATTCCGCTCCCGCAGCCTCGACCTTGAAGCTGCCTTTTTATCGGCAACTGTACTTCCAGGTGGTGTTCGCCATCGTCCTGGGCGTTCTGCTGGGCCATTTCGAGCCGTCCTACGGCGAGGCGCTCAAGCCGCTGGGTGACGCGTTCATCAAGCTGGTCAAGATGATCATCGCTCCGGTGATCTTCCTGACCATCGTGACCGGCATCGCTGGCATGTCGCAGCTCTCCACCGTGGGCCGCGTGTTCGGCAAGGCCATGGCGTACTTCCTGTTCTTCTCCACGCTGGCCCTGGTGGTGGGCCTGGTGGTGGCCAACGTGGTGCAGCCCGGCGCGGGCATGAACATCAATGTGGCCGACCTGGACCAGACGGCTGTGAAGGGCTACGTGGCCAAGTCGCATGAGATGACGCTCACGGGCTTTGCGATGGACATCATCCCCAAGACGCTGGTGAGCCCGTTTGTGGGCGACAACATCCTGCAGGTGCTGCTGGTGGCCGTGCTGTTTGGCATTGGCCTGGCGATGGTGGGTGAGGCAGGCCGTCCGGTGCTGAACTTTCTGGACGCGCTGACGACGCCTGTGTTCAAGGTGGTGGGCATCGTGATGAAGGCCGCGCCCCTGGGTGCGTTTGGTGCCATGGCGTTCACCATTGGCAAGTTTGGTCTGGGCTCGCTGGTCAACCTGGCGTGGCTGGTGGGCTCGTTCTACATCACCTCGCTGCTGTTTGTGGTGGTGATCCTGGGCTTTGTGGCACGCCTGTGTGGCTTCTCGGTGTTCAAGCTGATCCGCTACCTCAAGGCTGAGCTGATGCTGGTGCTGGGCACGTCTTCGTCTGAATCCGCCCTGCCGTCGCTGATGGAAAAGATGGAAAAAGCCGGTTGCAGCAAGTCGGTGGTGGGTCTCGTGGTGCCCACGGGCTACTCGTTCAACCTGGACGGCACCAACATCTACATGACGCTGGCCGCGCTGTTCATCGCCCAGGCTACCAACACCGAGCTGACGCTGGGCCACCAGGTGGCGCTGTTGCTGGTGGCGATGCTGTCTTCCAAGGGCGCAGCGGGTGTGACGGGCGCGGGCTTCATCACCCTGGCCGCCACCCTGGCCGTGGTGCCCGAAGTGCCCGTGGCCGGCATGGCGCTGATTCTGGGCGTGGACCGCTTCATGAGCGAATGCCGATCGCTGACCAACTTCATCGGCAACGCCGTGGCCACGGTGGTCGTCTCCCGCTGGGAAAACGCGCTGGACCAAGATCGCCTGGACGCGGCGATGAATGGCCATCCGCTGCCGCTCGCAGTGTCTGCGGCCTCGGCCCCCGTGGTGTCGGCGGATGTGCCTGTGGCGACGGTGGCGCGCACCGTGGCTTGATGGCGGGTACTTGCTGAATCAGCGCTGCCAGCGGCGCGGGCTTTCGGGCCCGCGCCGCTTCTTTTTGGAGCGGTCAGGCCCGCGCCATCGCGCACAATGGTGGCCCTGCCGGATGGCACTGTGAGCGCTTGGAGCTGCGCAGTGGCCTCGGGCGCTACAAGGAATCTGCACCATGACCCTCGAAGCCATCCTGGCCGCCTTTCACCTTCTGGCCATCCTGACCTTTGTGGTTTTTCTGTCCAGCCAGGCGGCGCTGTGCCGTATCGAGTGGCTCAATGCTGCCGTGGTCGAGCGCCTGGCCCGCTTGGATGTGATCTACGGTGTGGCCGGGGCGGTGATGATTGGCAGCGGCCTGGCCCGGTTGATCTGGGGCGTGAAGGGCGCCTCGTGGTACCTGTCGCAGCCCCTGTTTCACATCAAGATCACCCTGGTGCTGGCCATGGTCGTGCTGTCGTTTGTGCCCTCGGCTGCGTTTCGCCGCTGGCGCCAGAACCTGCGCATCACTGGCGCCCTGCCGCCCGCCGCAGAAGTCGCGCGGGTGCGCCGTCTGGTGATGATCCAGTCGCATGTGCTGCCCGTGGTGGCCGTGATTGCAGTGTTCTGGGCGCGCGGCTGGTAAGCGGACATATCCCCTATTAAAAAAGCCCGCCTGGCTGGATGCCGGCGGGCTTTAGCTTATCGACCTCGGTGGCGAGCACCGGGTGTGAAATCACTTCTTCAGGCACTCGCTCATGAAGGCCTTGCGCTCGTCGCCCTTGAGCGTCTTGGCCTTGGCGTCGGCGTTGCAGGTTTTCATCTTGTCCTGCTGGGTGGCAGGCTTGTTGCTCAGGCAGGTCTTCATGAAGGCCTTGCGCTCGTCGCCCTTCATGTCTCCGGCGTCCTTGTTGCAGGTCGCCATCTTCGATTGCTGTTTGGTAGGGGCCTTGGCGTCTTCGGCGGCGTGAGCGCCCGCGCCCAGTGTGAGGGCCAGGCCGAGTGCAGTCAGGGAAAGAAGCTTTTTCATGGAATCTCCTGGTGTGAATGCGTTATGGGGGGTCCCGACGGCATTGCACCATAGAACATGGCGTGCGACAACGCGCACAAGTCATGACAACCTTGTACGGGGCTTGGTGGCCGCTGCCGCGTGAAAGGCTTTCAGTGCCGTCTGGATTTGCCGGGGGTCGTGCGCCAGCCCGCCGAGGGCAAACACCACATCACCCCGTTGCTGCCAGCGTTTGAGTGTCTTGATGATCACGCCCAGCGCAGAGTCCTTGTGGCCGGGTCGCAACTTGACCAGGATCACGCCTTCGTAGTCGTCCAGGTGCACTCGTTCCATGGCTTCCCAGGGCACGGTGTGCGGGTCGTCCTGGCGCAGGTCGGTGATGCCGGTGGCATCAATGACGATTGCCGGGTCTTGCTCCCGGTAGGCCTCCAGAGCGGACCGGCCCAGGGTTCCGCCCACACAGAGGGAGACGAACGCGGCACACAGACAGAGGATCGTGAGCAGCCGGTCGTTCGATGCCAAAGCCCCATACAGCGAGAACGCCAGGCATATCGCCATCAGCAGCACAAAAGGCACCTGAAACACCAGGGTCCAGCGGCGCCGATAGAGCAGGATGGGCTGGGGTTGCACGCGCACTCTCCGGTTGAAAGGGCATTGCGGCCCATTGTGCCTTTCGCTGCGGGATGCCTCCTGGCGGCGCGTCTGGCGCCCTGCTGCTGGCAGACCCGTAAAATCCACCGATGCTCACAGCCAAAAATGAATTGCTCGCTGCGCTCGCAGCCGAGCTGGAAAACCTGTTCCCCGGCGCTGGCGCCAAGGCAGCCTTTGAATCTCCCAAGGTGGCGGCCCATGGCGACTTCGCCTGCACCGCGGCCATGCAACTGGCCAAGCCCCTCAAGCTCAACCCGCGCGCACTGGGCGAGCAGCTCAAGGCCGCACTCGAAGCCACGCCCGCCTTTCAGCGCTGGGTGTCCGCCATTGAAATCGCGGGCCCGGGCTTTCTGAACATCCGCCTCCAACCCGCCGCCAAGCAGGAAGTGGTGCGTGAGGTGCTGGCTGCGGGCGAGCGCTTTGGTTACCAAGCCAGCAACGGCCAGCAGGTGCTGGTCGAGTTCGTGTCGGCCAACCCCACGGGCCCGCTGCACGTGGGCCACGGCCGCCAGGCCGCGCTGGGCGATGCGATTTGCAACCTGTTCAGCACCCAGGGCTGGAAGGTGCACCGCGAGTTCTATTACAACGACGCAGGCGTACAGATCGACACGCTGACCAAGAGCACGCAGCTGCGCGCCAAGGGCTTCAAGCCTGGCGACGACTGCTGGCCCACCGACAGCGAGAACCCGCTGGCCAAGAACTTCTACAACGGCGACTACATCGCCGACATCGCCGAGGCCTTCAAGGCCAAGGCCACCGTGAAGGCTGACGACCGCGAGTTCACGGCCAACGGCGATGTGGAGGACTACGACAACATCCGCCAGTTTGCGGTGGCCTACCTGCGCAACGAGCAGGACAAGGACCTGCAGGCCTTCAACCTCCAGTTCGACGAGTACTACCTCGAATCCAGCCTGTACACCAGCGGCCGCGTCGAGGCCACGGTGAACAAGCTCGTAGCCAACGGCAAGACCTACGAGCAGGACGGTGCGCTGTGGCTCAAGTCCACCGATTACGGCGACGACAAGGACCGCGTSATGMRSAAGCAGGACGGCACSTWCACSTAYTTCGTGCCCGACGTSGCSTACCACATYGCCAAGTGGGAGCGCGGCTTCMMCAAGGTKGTCAACATCCAGGGCACSGACCACCACGGCACCATCGCSCGSGTGCGCGCCGGCCTGCAGGCGGCSGRYGTSGGSATYCCCRAGGGYTACCCCGACTACGTGCTGCACACCATGGTGCGGGTGGTCAAGGGCGGCGAAGAGGTCAAGATCAGCAAGCGTGCCGGCAGCTACGTCACGCTGCGCGATTTGATCGAGTGGACCAGCAAGGATGCGGTGCGCTTCTTCCTGCTCAGCCGCAAGCCCGACACCGAGTACACCTTCGACGTGGACCTGGCCGTGGCACAGAACAACGACAACCCCGTGTACTACGTGCAGTACGCGCATGCCCGCATCCAGTCGGTGCTGCGTGCGTGGCAAGAGGCGGGCGGTGGTGATGTGGCTTCGCTCAAGGATGTGGACCTGTCCGCCCTCGAAGGCCCGCAGGCCCAGGCGCTGATGCTGCAACTGGCCAAGTACCCCGAGATGCTCACCGCCGCCGCCGACGGTGAGGCGCCACACGATGTGACCTTCTACCTGCGCGACCTGGCCGCCAGCTACCACAGCTATTACGATGCCGAGCGCATCCTCGTGGACGACGAGGCTGTGAAGAAGGCGCGCCTGGCGCTGGTCGCTGCCACCGCCCAGGTATTGCACAATGGCCTGGCCGTGCTGGGCGTGTCGGCCCCGGCCAGAATGTAAGCAGTTACTACCAATATGAAAAAGCAACAGACGGGCGGGACCATTGTCGGCTTCATCGTCGGGGTCATCGTGGGCCTGGGCGCGGCGCTGGCCGTGGCCGTGTACGTGACCAAGGTGCCGGTGCCCTTCCTGAACAAGGGCAATGGCCGCGGCGCCGACCTGGACGCAGCGGAGTCCCAGAAAAACAAGAACTGGGACCCGAACTCGCCGCTGTATGGCAAAAACCCGGCCCGCCCTGCGGCGCCAGCGGTGGCAGCAGCCGCGTCAGCCCCTGCATCGGCACCGGCACCCGAGGTGCGCGCCGCCGCGTCGGCTGCCAAGCCTGCCGCGAGCAAGCCAGACGCCAAAGCCGAGGCCAAGGCCGAGAGCAAGCCGGGCGCTGACCCGCTGGGCGATCTGGCCGTGGCCAAGGCCGCGGCCAAGGGCAGTGTGGACCCGTTTGACTACTTTGTGCAGGCGGGCGCCTTCCGCACCCAGGCCGACGCAGACGCCCAGCGCGCCAAGCTGGCCATGCTGGGCTGGGAGGCCCGTGTGAGCGAGCGTGAGCAAAATGGCCGGGCGGTCTTCCGGGTGCGCWTCGGTCCTTTCACCAAGCGTGACGATGCCGAAGTGCTCAAAGAGAAACTCGATGGCGCCGGGCTGGAATCGGCGCTGGTGCGTGTGCAGCGCTGATCGGCCTGTGGCTGTGAACAGGGGCCTGTGCATACAGCGCCACCACCAGGGCTGAACTTTTTGTAAAGGGATGTCTCACATCCCGCATACCTGAACCAGGAGAGTCTTTGTCATGAAACGCCGTGAGTTTTCTTTGTCCGCCGCCTCGGCGGTTGCCGCTTCTGCCCTGACGCTGCCAGTGGCCAACCCCGCCATGGCGCAAGCCCGCCAGTTCAAGGAGGGCAAGGACTTCAAGCGGCTGGACAAGCCCGTCGCCCCCGATGCGCCGGCTGGCAAGGTCGATGTGATCGAGTTCTTCTGGTACAGCTGCCCCCACTGCAACGCCTTCGAGCCCACGCTGGACGCCTGGGTCAAGGCTGCGCCCAAGGACCTCTCCATCCGCCGCGTGCCTGTGGCGTTCAACGCCAGCTTCGTGCCCCAGCAAAAGCTGTACTACACGCTCGAAGGCATGGGCAAGCTCGAAGCCCTGCACGCCAAGGTCTTCCGTGCCATCCACGTGGAAAAGGCCAAGCTCGCCAAGGACGACGAAATCCTGGCCTGGGTGACCCAGCAGGGCGTGGATGCGGCCAAGTTCAAGGAGGTCTACGGCTCCTTCAGCGTGGCCAACCAGGTGCGTCGCGCCTCGCAGCTGCAAGATTCGTACGGTGTTGAGGGCGTGCCTTCCATGGGTGTGGCAGGCAAGTACTACACCGACGGCACGATGGCCGGCAGCATGCAAACCGTGTTGCAGGTGGTCGAATACCTGGCGGCCACGGCACGCAAAGCCTGACGATGTGCCGACCCTGTCGGCAAGTTGTCCCAAAGGCCCGCTGACGCGGGCTTTTTTTTCGGGGTGGGTACCATCGGGTGGCTACAATCATTGCAAGATTCGTGCCCTATGACCCACCGCCTACTCCCCCTCCTTGTGCTCGCAGCCCTGACCGGCCTTGCGGGCATGGCACATGCCGAAAAGGCTGACCGTGCCAAGCCCATGAACATCGAGGCCGACGCCCTGCGCCACGATGAACTCAAGCAGACCAGCGTGTTCTCGGGCCGCGTGGTGATGACCAAGGGCACCATCGTGCTGCGCGGCGCGCGGCTGGATGTGCGCCAGGACGCCGACGGCTACCAGTACGGCGTGGTCACGGCCGAGGCGGGCAAACGGGCGTTCTTCCGCCAAAAGCGCGACACCGTGGCGGGGGCGCCTGACGAGTTCATCGAAGGCGAAAGCGAAGTCATCGAATACGACGGCAAGGCCGACAACGTGCGCTTCATCACCCGCGCCGAACTCCGCCGGTACCGTGGGTCGGTATTGAACGACGAGATCACCGGCGCCGTGATCGTCTACAACAACCTCACCGACGTGTTCACCGTCGATGGCCAGAAGGCACCAGCCTCTTCTGCTGCGGCGGGCGACACACCAGCGCCCGGTGGTCGTGTGCGCGCCGTGCTGGCGCCCAAAGACCCTCCGCCCGGCGCGGCAGCCCCGGCCCCAGCGCCTGACGCGCCCGCACCGGCGCTGCGCCCCAGCAACAGCCTTGGCGGCGGCGCCAAGTGAGCGGGCCTGCTGTGAGTACCGGTCCTGACTCCCAGGCGGGTAGCCGCCTGGAGGTACAGCATCTGGCCAAATCCTATGGCAGCCGCAAGGTCGTCAAGGATGTGTCGTTGGTGGTGCAAAAAGGCGAGGTTGTGGGGTTGCTCGGCCCCAACGGCGCGGGCAAGACCACATCCTTTTACATGATCGTGGGCCTGGTGCGCAGCGATGCAGGTGATATTCGCATCGATGGCCACTCGGTGGCCCACATGCCCATCCACCGCCGCTCGCGGCTGGGTCTGTCGTACCTGCCGCAAGAAGCCTCGATCTTCCGCAAGCTCACCGTCGAAGAAAACGTGCGTGCGGTGCTGGAACTGCAGCGCGCCGATGACGGCCAGCCGCTGTCGCGCGACGCCATCGAAGAACGCCTGACGGCATTGCTGCAAGAGCTGCGTGTGGACCACCTGCGTGCCTCGCCCGCGCTGGCGCTGTCCGGTGGCGAGCGCCGCCGCGTCGAGATCGCCCGTGCCCTGGCCACCCAGCCGCGTTTCATCCTGCTGGACGAGCCTTTTGCCGGCATCGACCCCATCGCAGTGATCGAGATCCAGCGCATCATCGGCTTCCTCAAGGCACGCGGTATCGGTGTGCTCATCACCGACCACAACGTGCGCGAGACGCTGGGCATCTGCGACCACGCCTTCATCATCAGCGACGGCCGCGTGCTGGCGCAGGGCACGCCCTCCGAGATCGTGGACAACGCCGAAGTACGCCGCGTGTACCTGGGCGAGCATTTCCGCATGTGATGAAGCCKGGACTGTCGCTGCGCGTCTCGCAGCACCTTGCATTGACCCCCCAGCTCCAGCAGTCCATCCGGCTGCTGCAGTTGTCCACGCTCGAACTCTCGCAGGAAGTCGAGCAGATGCTCGACGAAAACCCGTTCCTCGAACGCAATGCCGACGAAGCACCGCGCGAGGAGTTTGGCCTGGAAGCCGCCGACACGCCCGCGCAGGCCGACGAGTACAGCGCCGATGATGCTATGTTTTTAGGATCGGTCGGTGCAAGCAGTACTAGCGCTGAGAGCCAAAACGAGGCTGAAATCCCCAATGGAAGTGCCGACGAGCCCGACTGGAGCGGCGACGGCACCGTCGAGATGGCGCCCAACGACGCCGAGTGGGGTGGCGACGCCCCGGCGCGCACCCGCAACGATGCGGAAGGCGACGAGGCCGACGCCACCGAGCTGGCCCGTTCGCACGAATCGCTCACCGCCTTTTTGCACCGCCAGGCACTGTCGCTGCGGCTGTCTGAAGTGGACACGGCCGCGCTGCGYTTYCTSATCGAATCGCTGAACGACGACGGCTACCTGGAAGAGTCGCTTGAAGAGCTGGCCATCAGCCTGGCCGGGCCCGACGACCTGGAACAGATCGAAGAATTGGTGCACCGCTTCACCGTGGCCCAGCGCCTGTTGCAAAGCCTGGAGCCCGTGGGCGTGGGCGCGCGCAATTTGTCTGAATGCCTGACGCTGCAGCTCACGGCGCTGGCGGCGGATGAAGACAGCGACGCCGACCCCGAGACCGTGCAGACCGCGCTGCGCATCTGTCAGCAGCCGCTGGAGATGCTGGCTCGCCGAGACATCCGCCGCCTGACGCAGCTGTGCAGCGAAGGTGGCGTGGCCGGAGAAGAACGCACCCGCTCTGCCATGGCACTCATCGCCCGCCTGGAGCCTCGCCCCGGCCGCCGTTTTGCCGACGTAGAGCGCAACATCATCATCCCCGACGTCATCGTGCGCAAAGCCGGTCGCGCCAACGGGCGAGACGGCCAGCACAACTTCATCGTGCAGCTCAACCCCGACGTGATGCCCCGTCTGCGCGTGCAYGACATCTACGCCGGCGCGCTACGAGGCCACAAGGGCGGCGAAGGCCACCAGGGCATGCAGCAGCGCCTGCAGGAGGCGCGCTGGTTCATCAAGAACATCCAGCAGCGCTTTGACACCATCCTGCGCGTCTCGCGCGCCATCGTCGAGCGGCAGAAGAACTTCTTCACCCACGGCGAACTGGCCATGCGCCCCCTGGTGCTGCGCGACATCGCCGACGAGCTGGGCCTGCACGAGTCCACCATCAGCCGCGTGACCACGGCCAAGTACATGGCCACGCCGATCGGCACCTACGAGCTGAAGTACTTCTTTGGCTCTGGCCTGGGCACCGAGACCGGTGGCAATGCATCCAGCACCGCTGTGCGGGCGCTCATCAAGCAGTTCGTGTCCGCCGAAAACCCGGCCAAGCCGCTGTCCGACAGCCAGATCKCCGAGATGCTCAAGGAGCAGGGCATCGAGTGCGCRCGCCGCACCGTGGCCAAGTACCGCGAGGCGCTCAAGATCGCGCCAGCGAATTTGCGCAAAGCGCTTTAGCGCTGCCGGCGTGGAGGCGCGCGAGTGTTCTCTGGCCGTCCAGGCAACAGTTCGGTGCCCGGCTATCTGCGCGCCATTAATACCGCGTCATATGCTTGTGGCGTGAATCCTGCGATCTTCTGGCCGTTGGTCAGCAAGACCGGTACGCCTCTGGCCCCCAGCTGACTGAACGCCGCCTTGCCAGAAGGCGTGTCGATATCCAGCTCCCGATAGGCGATGCCCTTGCTCGCCAGATAGGCCTTGGCCGCCTTGCAGTAGCCGCACCAGGTGGCCATGTACAGCACCACATCGCCCCGAGGAGCCGCAATCTGTGGAGTGTCCGGAGTGGCTGTTTTGGGGGCGGGGCCCGCCCCCGGTACCACGCTGACCGGCAGGTTTTCCAGCTTCATCGTTTTCTCTACGGCACCGGTCGTGGGAGGCTTGTCGCTGTAAACCACCCTGCCGTCCGTACCCACTGATTTGTACAGCGTCTGGGCGTTGGCTGCCAACGGCACCACGGCCAGTGCCAGGGTGGTCAACAGGGTCCGAACAAAAGGGCGCATGAAGGGGCTCCGGTAAAATCCACTGCCCGAGAGCATACGAGACAGTGGCGCCCGGCCCACAGGACTCGTGCGCAACACTCCCCTGCAGTGGCCTGGGCACACGCTGTAGATGGGATGGCGTCCCCCTGTGCTTCCCATCTGGCGCCTGGAAGGGCAGACCCTGTCTTTCGCGCAATGCGCTATGTCCGTCGCTGGCACCTGCCTTCGCTTCCTGTTTTGCCCTCCCACTTTCCGCACCATGGCCCGCATCGTCTTCGATCTCCCACCGCACTTCGGCTTTGCCACCGAACTGCAGATCTACATCAGCCATGTGAATCAGGGCGGGCATCTGGACAACGCGCAGTTGCTCAGCCTGGTGTCCGAAGCGCGGGTGCGCTTCTTTCAGTCACTCGGCTACCCCGAGGCCGATGTGGGCGGGCTGTCCATCGTGGTGGGCGATATCGTGGCTCAGTACAAGTCCGAAGGTTTCCACGGCGAAACCATGCGGGTGGAGATGGCGTCTGCGGACTTCAATCGCTACGGTTTTGACTTGGTTTTTTGCATGACCGAGAAGGCCACGGGCCGTGAGGTGGCGCGCGGCAAGATCGGCATCGTCTTCATCGGCAAGGCCAGCCGCAAGGTTGCACCCATCCCAGACTCCATCCGTCAGCTGCTGCTGGCCCGCGCGGGAACGCAGGATTCCCACGCATTGTCCGAGCGCGTATCCTCCCCATCGACATGAACCAACTCCAACTTTTTCTCCCCTGCGCCGCCGGTGTGGAGGGCTTTCTGGCCGACGAGGTGCATGGCATCACCGGCCTCACGGGGCAAGACCTGCTGGTGGGCCGGGGCGGCGTGCTGCTGCGCGCCTCATGGCGCCAGGCCATGCAGCTCAACCTGCACAGCCGCCTGGCCCAGCGCGTGCTGGTGCAGCTGGCGCACCGCCCGTACCGGTCTGAGAACGACCTCTATGCCATGGCCAGCGATGTGGCCTGGGAGATCTGGTTCACCACGCGCCAGACCTTCAAGGTCGAGGTGACGGCCCAGCACAGCCCGCTGCAGAGCCTGAACTTCGCGGGCCTCAAGGTCAAGGACGCGGTGGCCGACCGCTTCCGCCACAAGAGCGGCGTACGCCCCGATGTGAACACCCAGTGGCCCGATGTGCGCATCCACCTGCACCTGACCACCGACGAGGCCACGATCTACATCGACACCTCGGGCGAGCCGCTGTTCAAGCGCGGCTGGCGCGAGGACAAGGGCGACGCGCCGCTCAAGGAAACCCTGGCCGCCGCCATGATTGCCGCCAGCGGCTGGGACCCGCACGGCGACAACCCCCAGCCCCTGTATGACCCCTGCTGCGGCAGCGGCACCATCGTGGTCGAGGCTGCGCAGATCGCCTGCCGCATCCCGGCGGGCATGCTGCGTCGCTTTGCGTTTGAAAAGCTGCTGCCCTTCCAGGCGCACGTTTGGTCTGCTATCAAAAACGAAGCTGAAGGCGCAATATGTACTAGCGCTGTGCCCCTGTTTGGCAGTGATGTGGCCTTCCGCATGGTCGATTTTGCGCAGCGCAACGCCGAGCGCGCAGGCGTGGCCCAGGCCGTGCAGTTGCGCGGCGGCGACGCCCTGCAGCGCATGCCACCCTGCGAGCAACCCGGTGTGATGCTGCTCAACCCACCCTACGGCGAGCGCATTGCCGCCGCAGGCAGCGCGGGCCGCAACGCCAGCGAGCGCGCCGCCGACCGCGCCCAGGGCATGGCCGTGGGCCGCGAAGAAGCGCAGACCGAAGACGGTGGCGAGTTCTTCAGCCAGCTGGCCACGCACTGGAAGAAGAACTACAGCGGCTGGACSGCCTGGRTGCTCACGCCCGACCTGAARCTGCCCRGSMAGATGCGSCTGAAGGAATCGCGCCGCGTGCCSATGTGGAACGGGCCCATCGAATGCCGCATGTTCCGCTTCGACATGATCAAGGGTGCTGTGCGCGACCGGGCTACCAAGCCTGCCCCCGACGGCAGCCCACGCCATGAAGGTTGAACTGCCCCTGCCCGCCGAGGCCCCGGCGGACGAGCCGGCGCGCCCTGTGGTGGTGGATACCAACGTGGCGCTGGACCTGCTGATCTTCAGCGACCCGCGCACCGTGCCATTGCGCACGCTGCTGGTCCAAGGCCGTCTGTTGTGGATCGCTACGCAGGTCATGCGCGACGAGCTGGAGCGCGTGCTGGCCTATCCGCACATCGCAGAGCGCATGGACTACTACCGCGTGGGTGCCGCGCAGGTGCTGGCAGCGTTTGATGCGCAGGTGCGGCTGGTGGACATCGCACCCAAGGTGGCCTACGTGTGCAAGGACGCGGACGACCAGAAGTTCATCGACCTGGCGGCGGCGCACCGGGCAATTTTGCTGAGCAAGGACAAGGCGGTGATCTGCATGCGCAAGCGGTTGGTGAACCTGGGGGCGGATGTGGCGACTGCGCTGGTGCTGGAAGAGGCGCTCGCCACGGCGGCGGCCTGATCACGCATTGATTAGTTTCTGCTGCAAGGATCGGTATGGGGCCGTTGGGTTTTCTTGTCCTCTCGGGCTTCTTCGCCTACCTCGCTTTTGATGCGTTTCAGTTCAACCGGACATCCGGTCACAAAGTCTGGGCCGTGCCGCCCTCTTCCGGTCGGGCGGTTGGTGTGGATCCTTTGTCGCGCGCCGAGCAGGAGGGCGCGCAATCGAACGAAATCACTGCAGTGGGGGGCATTCCCGGCCTCTACTGGATTTTTGTGATGCTGTCGGTGGGCTGCTTGGGGGTTGCTGCCTGGCTGTGGCTAGCGTAGGTTGGGGTAGCGCGGTCTAACCCGACGTTTTCTTCCACGGGCATGGCCTGTCGGGTTACGCCAGCGGCTAACCCGACCTACTGGTTGATCTAGCCTTGAGCCAAGAGGTCATACGCCGCCCGCACCCGCTGCAAATCCCGCCCCAGTTTGCGATTGGTGGGCAGATTCCGCATCCACCCCATCCGCCGGACACTGGTGGCCAGCACCGCCCCCATCTCCTCGCTCCCCTGCGCCACCCACGCCGCCCAGCGCTCGCGCCCCTCGGTCAGCGTGCCGCTGGCATGCAGGTAAATCGCGGTGGAATGCGCGTAACACAGCGCATCGCGCACATGGCACACCGCCAGCGGCAGCACGGCGGCGGGGTCGTCCTCAAAATCGATGCAGGCCACCTCGCCATCGGGGCAGCGCACCAGATTGCGCGCAAACGCCTGGCTCAGGCAGGTGCCCTGGTGGTGCACCTGGGTCAGGGTGTCCAGCCCCTGCTGCCACAGCGCCAGCACAGCGGCCGCGTCGCCCGCCTGCACGGCGTGATCAATCTCGTTGCCCAGCGAATGGGTTTCCTCACCCACGTTGCCCAGGTGGCGCATGGCAAAACCATTCGGCAACGCGGCCAGCACCACGGGCACGCGGATGCCGCGTGCGGCCAGGTCGCGCAGGCGTTGCACTTCGGTGGCAATCGCTGTGGGGCCGCCGGGGTTGGGCACGGGGCGCAGCGCATCCAGCCGCAGCAGGGCGGCCAGCAAGGCCATGGCGCGGTAGCGGCCTGTTCCGTGGGGGGCTCCCGCGCGCTTGATCCAGATCTGTTCGTTGCCCAGCACATGGGCCATCACGTTGTGCGGCTGGGTGGCGAGTTGTTGCTGCAAAAAGGCGGCGTAGTCCGGGGCGGTGGTGTAGGTGGGGGCGGATGCATCCATCGTCAAATTCATACAGCAGCGTCCCCCGCCACCGCCGCTGCGGTGCCCACGGCTGCAGCATGCACCAGCTCGACATGGTGGGGGATGGAGGGTTCCAGTGCAGGCTCGCTGGCCTGAAAACTGTGCGCGCTGGCCAGCGGCCAGTASRKGCGGAACACGTTGTGCTGCGCGTCGAGCGAGCCCAGGAGCGCACCGGGCAACATGCGGGTGATGAGGTTGGACAGCAGGCGCACCTCGGTGTCGCTGATGCGGCGCACGATGTGGTGGGCGGTGATGTCCTTGGGGTGGTGCAGGCCGGCGGCCTGCACCAGCTCCTGCAACGCGTGCAAGGTGCTGCGGTGGAACTGCGCCACGCGCGTGGCCTTGTCGGGCACCACCAGGGCCTGTTGGCGCAGCGGATCTTGCGTGGTCACCCCCGTAGGGCAGTGGCCGGTGTGGCAGCTTTGCGCCTGGATGCAGCCCAGSGCCATCATGAAGCCGCGCSCCGCRTTGCACCAGTCGGCGCCCAGCGCCATCATGCGCGCSAYGTCGAARGCSSTGATSACCTTGCCCGCGCAGCCAATGCGCACACGGTSGCGCAGGTTCACGCCSACSAGCGTGTTGTGCACCAGCAGCAGGCCYTCCTGCAGCGGCGCGCCCACGTGGTCGCTGAACTCSACSGGCGCSGCGCCSGTGCCGCCCTCGGCGCCATCAACCACGATGAAGTCGGGCGTGATGCCSGTGACCAGCATGGCCTTGACGATGGCGAACCACTCCCATGGGTGGCCCAGGCAGAACTTGAAGCCCGTGGGCTTGCCGCCAGAAAGCGTACGCAGCTTGGCGATGAACTGCATCATCTCGACCGGCGTGCGAAACGCACTGTGGCTGGCGGGCGAGATGCAGGCTTCGCCCTCCTTCACCCCGCGTGCGGCGGCGATCTCGGCAGTCACCTTGGCCCCCGGCAGCACGCCACCGTGGCCCGGCTTGGCGCCCTGGCTGAGTTTGAGCTCGATCATCTTGACCTGCGGGTCGGTGGCATTGGCCGCAAAACGCTCTTCGCTGAAGGTGCCATCGGGGTTGCGGCAGCCRAAGTAGCCCGAGCCGATYTCCCAGATCAGRTCGCCGCCRTGCACGCGGTGGTGCTGGCTGATGCTGCCCTCGCCCGTGTCGTGCGCAAAGCCACCTTTCTTCGCGCCCTGGTTGAGCGCSAGRATSGCRTTGGCCGACAGCGCRCCRAAGCTCATGGCCGAGATGTTGAACACGCTCGCGTGGTACGGCTGGGTGCAGGGCGATACAGACTGTGAGGGCGCATCGGGGCTGCCACCGATCCACACGCGAAAGTCGTGCGAGGGCAACTGCGTGGGCGCCAGCGAGTGGTTCACCCATTCGTAGCCCTGCGCGCCCACGTCCAGGTGGGTGCCAAAGGGGCGGTTGTCCGGGTCGCCCTTGGAGCGCTGGTACACSAGYGARCGCTGCGCGCGCGAGAACGGSGCGGCCTCGSTRTCGCTCTCGATGAARTACTGGCGCACCTCGGGCCGCACATATTCGAGCATGAAGCGGATATGGCCGATGACCGGGTAGTTGCGCAGGATGGCGTGGCGCGTCTGCTGCAGGTCGTACACGCCCACTGCTACCAGAGCGGCGAACGCCAGCACCACGGGCAGGCCCACGCCAAACGCCACCAGCGCAAACAGCGACAGCAGCAGCCCGAACACGCACAGCGCAAAGGCCGTGTAGCGCACCGGGTAGAGGGAATTGAGCTGGTGAATCATGGGGATCCTGGTTTTGGGCGTTGGCGTGGGAGGGCTACACTGACCGCCTTTTTATCGGGTTGCCATGTTGCGCGCGGCTCTTTTTTCACGCCCAGGCCTTTCCCTGGGCCACCTAGCACCCGCCGCTCACTAGCGGCGCGGCACAAGGCCAGCGCATCATAAAAGTAAAACATCGCTTTACTGCCCCCGCTTTCTCGCTTGACGACCGGAGCCTCCCATGACCGAACCCACATCGCCCACTCCCGCCACCGACGATCTCGATTCCACCACCGCTCCGGCCGCAGCGCTGGGCCCGGATGAACTGGAAGAGATGGACAACATCCTCGACGACCTGCGCGCGCGCGGCGAGGAAATCCCGCAGTGGGAGTTCTGCGACGGCTTCATGACCGCGCTGATCTGCAGCCGCCGTGCCATCGCTCCGGCCGAATACCTGCCCATGCTGCTGGGCGATGGCGCAGAGCTGGATGTGGCCGAGGGCGAGCCGCTGCCCCTGCTGCCCGCGTTTGCCGACGCCGCGCAGCAAGAGCGCTTCATGGACCTGTGGATGCGCCGCTGGAACGAGATCGTCATCCAGCTCGACACCGACGTGAAGACGCTGGACGACGACCGTACCTTCCAGCCAGAAGCCATGGACATGCGCGGTGCCGTGGCCAGCCTGACCGAAGAGCAGCGTGCCGAGATGGGCGACGACCAGGAGATCCCGTCCTTCGGCCAGGTGTGGGCGCTGGGCTTCATGTTTGCGGTGGAAAACTGGCCCGAAGACTGGGCCGCCCCGCGCGACAAGGAAGCTGCCAAGTGGCTGGACGACGCGCTGGACCGCATCGTGGCCCTGACCGAAGACGACACCGGCAAGCCCGAAGTCTGCATGTACGACGAAGACGGCCCCCCCAGCACCAGCCAGGCGCGCGTGGAAGCCTTCGGCGAAGCCATCTGGGCCGTGTACGACCTGCGCCAGCTGTGGAAGAGCATGGGCCCGCGCGTGGAGACGGTGCGCAAGGCGCCCGAGCCGGGGCGCAACGACCCTTGCCACTGCGGCAGCGGCAAAAAGTACAAGAAATGCCACGGCGCTTGAGGCCTCTTTAGCCTCTTTAGGTACACAAATCTGATGCAGTTCATGCAGGCCGTGATGGATCACTTTGAATGGGGGCAGTACGTATTGCTCTCAGTAGTCCTGGGCATTCTTGCTTTGACAGAGCACTTCTGGCCTCGCCGTGTGACTGGCGAACGCCACCAAGGCCGGAGAAGGGTCAACCTGCTGCTGTATGGGCTGGGTGGTCTGTTGATGTGGTGGGTGGCCGAGCCTGTGCAGACCGCTGCGGTGCGACTTGGGGCGTCCTTGGGGTGGACCGGGTTGGCCGGGGGGGCATTGCCCGATGTTCCCAAGATCGTCATCGGCGTGTTGCTGGTGGATGCAATCCAGTATGTGCTGCATCGTGCTTCGCACGCCATTCCACTTCTGTGGCGAATGCACCAAGTGCATCACGCGGATGCCGCATTCGATGTGACTACCAGTGTGCGCCACCATCCTCTGGAAGTGGTGGCACTTGCGGCTCTGACGCTGATGCTGTGCGCGGCACTGGGCATGCCTCTTGTGTCCTTGTTGTTCTATGCGGTGCTTCAACTGGTGCACACCGCGTTTTGCCATGCCAATGTTGCGATCCCATTGCGCTGGGATCGGAGACTGCGTTGGGTGATGGTGACCCCTGATATGCACCGTGTGCACCATTCCGACCGCATGGATGAAGGCAACAGCAACTTCGGAATGGTGTTCCCCTGGTGGGACCGCCTGATGGGAACATATTGCGCGCAACCAACGTTGGGCCATCAGGGCATGCACTTAGGGCTGGCCAACGACAACAACAATGATGCCCGGCCTGACCGGTTCTGGCGGGCCCTGATCCAACCCTTTGGCAAGCTGCCCTGAGGCCTCCCCTTCAAGACCGGGGGCACGCGGTCATTTTTTGCAAGACATTTGCAAAACCCTGAAGTACAAACGCCACTCGCTCGATTGAGCGTTCAGAAAATTTGTATTTTTTAAGGGTGATATGTCGAAAGTTCGTTGGATGGGCGCGCTGTTGGTTGGCGCAGGCGCTTTGGCGGCAACAGGTGCGCAAGCAGGCGTTGTTTTTACTTTTAGCAAGGCGTTTGGAGCGCCCAGCGTCTCGGTCGGAAGTTCCACCTCGCTGGCGTTCACCATCAATCGGCTGGGGCCAGCTGCGAATAACATCACGTTCACAGACAATTTGCCGGCGGGCCTGGTGGTGTCCACTCCCAACGGTTTGGTGGGCGACTGTGGGGTCGGCAGCGTGGTGACCGCCGCACCGGGTTCCTCCTCGGTGGCCTTGGCCGGCGGGGTGTTGGCCGGTGGGGCCAGTTGCACGTTTTCTGTTCAGGTCACCGCAACAGCGCCGGGTGTAAAAAACAACGTTACTACGGGCCTGAATTCCAGTTCTGGCAGCGCCCCTGCCGCCAATGCCACACTCAACGTGCTCGCTGCCAGCGCAACCTCGGTTCCGACGCTGAGCGAATGGGGGCTTATGGTACTGTTGCTGGCCATGGCGGCATCGGCATTCAATGCTGTACGTCGCAAGAAAATCGGCAGCTAAAGCGCAGTCGTTTGCACAAGGGGCTTGTGTCGTGTCCTGCGGGCTTCTGTGCGGATCAGAGAGACCGTACTTCCTGCGCCAGAAACTTCTTCAAATTCCCCGCTGCCGTACTCCGCACCTTGCGCTTGAGCGAAGGCGACCAGCCCAGCAGCAGCCCCGGTGCGCCCAGTGCCTGCCGCGCCCAGCGCCAGAAGTTGAAGCGGTCGCGGTGCGTGGCAATCAGCCCCTCGGGCGTGAAGGTGAAGGTGCCGTCGATGATGTTGTGCACCCTGCGCCCCGTGGCGCTGAAGAGGTAGTGCGCCTCCCAGTGGGCCTTGCCGCCCTGCGCATCGGCGTCGATGCCGCTGAACTCCAGCTTCCAGTGCTCGGCGGCGCCGGGCTTTTTCGTGGCGGTGCACAGCATGCGCCACATACCTGCCACCTGCTCGCGGCCTTTCAGGGAAAAGGCTTCGTCGTCAAACGTGGCGTCGGGGGCATAGCAGGCGGCCATGGTGGCATGGTCCAGTTGCGCAAACGCGGTGTAGAAGCGTTGCAGGGTCTGGGCGTTGGGGTGCATGGGTTCTCCTCCTCAAGGGCGCCCATGCTACACCGGGGCCGTCGCGCTGCCTGCCCCCTGCGGGACCGGCGCGGCGATGTGCTTTCAGCTGGTGCGCAGCCCGCCGATGCGCCGCCGCTGGGTGTCGTCCAAGGCGTCCAGCACCTGTATACCGTGCGCATACCCTTGCTGCACGATCTGTTCGAACCGGTTCCACTGCAGCATGCCCACGCGGTCCATGGGGGGGTTGAAGTACAGGTCGGTGAGCTGYTGCGACTGGCGCTGCCGCGACATGCTGTACAGGATGGTGACCTGCATGAGGTAGCTGGCCAGCGAGGGCAGCTTGTAGCGGCGCTGCGCGCGTGGCCGCAGCTTGTCGCGCAGCAGGGCCCAGCTGCTGGGGATGTCGTCCAGCTCGATGCGGCGCGGTTTGCGGAAGTTCAGGTCCACACCAATCACCGTGCCCACGCCGCGCATGTTGCTACGCATCACGTCCACGGGAAAGTTGTTGAACGTACCGCCATCGCACAGCAGGTCGCCCTCGTGCACCACGGGCGGCAGTGCGCCGGGGATGGAGATGCTGGCCAGCAGCGACTTCACCAGGCTGCCCCGGCGCACCACCTGTTCGCTGGCGCGCGAGTAGTTGGTGGCCACGCAGTAGTAGTTCTTCCACAGGTCTTCCACCTGGGCCGGGAAGCCCACTAAGCTCCCCACGGCCTCGTGCAGGATGTGGCGCAGTCGGCGGCCCTTGATGAGCGACATCAGCGGCAGCAGGTTGAAGTCTCCCGTGGGGTTGGTGCGAAACGCTTCGCGGGCGTTGGCCATCACCGTCGCCAGCGGCTGGTCGGACGCCACATACGCGGCCATGACCGATCCGATGCTGGTGCCGCCCACGCAGTCGATCTCCACGCCTTCCTCCTGCAGCGCGCGGTAGATGCCAAGGTGCGCAAAGCCGCGCGCACCGCTGCCCGCCAGCACCAGGCCCACGGCGGTGCGGCTCTGGATGCGGGCCAGGCGCGCCATGTCGCGGTCGAGGGTGGGGCGCACATGCACGTGGTCGGCCACGGGGCGGCGGTCCAGCCATTGCTGGGTGCCACGTGGGCACTGCGCGCCTTCCGGGTGCAGCAGCACCAGGATCTCGGCGGCCTCGGCCAGGGGCGCGCGGCGCAGCAGGCAGTTTTCTTCGATGGGGTGGATGGCGGGCTCGGCCTGAGCGTCGGCCAGCAGCAGCAACTCGTCGCAGTGGCGGCTCACGCGGCGCGTCCAGGGGGTGGGCTCGGGGTCGGCCAGCAGCAGCACAAAGTCGTTGCGGGCCTCGATCTCGTCGAGCAGCATGGCAATGCGGCGGTTGGCCGTGGCGTCGGCGCCTTCGCGCTGCGCAATGCCTGGCTCCTGCAATTCGGCGTCCACGGTGGTCGAGTCCACCACCCGTACGCGGCCCACCGTGCCGAGGTGGCGCGCCAGACGCTGGCCAAAAGCCTGCAGGTCTACGCCGCTGCTCACCGGCAGCAGGCCCATGGCCACCGGGCGCTCCTGCGCGGCCGTATGGGCGGCGGTGCCGGACTGCAGGCGCTGGATGATCTGGCGCGTGAGCGCAATCGATACCTGGGCGCTGCTGGCCAGCAGGGTCTTGAACACGTCCTTGGTCAGTCGCACCAGCACCGAGTCGCGCACGGCGACCACGGTGGCGGCGCGCGGCGCGTCGGTGAACAGGCTGATCTCGCCAATCACCTGGCCCCGGCCCATATCGGCCACACGGCGCTGCGGGCCGATGCTGCCGTCATCGCTGCGCACATAGGCACGCAGGCGGCCGCTCACGGTGAGGTACATCGACTCGCCGGGCTCGCCCTGCGCCATCAGCGTGCTGCCGCCGGGCACCTCCACCCACTCCAGCTGGGCGCGCAGCAGCTCCAGCGCCTCGGGCTCAATGCCTGGCAGAAAGCTGCGCAGATGCTCGGTGAGCAGTTGGTTCTGGGTCGCGGTAAAGGGAGGCATGGTCACGCAATCGGCAAGGCACAGTGGGGGCGCTGCGGAAGGTGATGGCTTACCAGCCACCGGTGCTGGCCATGGGTTCCGCAGCGTGCGAAGCGGCGGATTCTAGGAACGCAATGTCACCTGTGCGCACTGCACGGGGCATGGTGGCCGCGCAGCGCGTGAACAAATGCACGGCAGATCCTTTCGATTGCCCTTTCGGGCCGTGTCGGACCTGGTCGTCAGCGCATGAAGGCGCTCAGCGCCTGGGCCGTGGCCTCGGGCAATTGTTCGGGGATGAAGTGCCCCGCCGCAACGGCCTGGCCAGTGACCACGCCAGCGCACTGCGCCTGCCAGAGTGCCAGCGGATCAAACAGCCTGTGCACCACACCGTGCGCACCCCAGATCACCAGGGTGTCACAGATGATCTTCTCGCCGCGCGCGCGGCTGTCACGGTCGTGGTCCAGGTCGATGCCCGCGCTGGCGCGGTAGTCCTCACAGGCGGTGTGGATGGCTTCGGGTGTGCAAAAGCAGCGTTCGTAATCGGCCAGGGCCTGGGGCTCGATGTGGGCCAGGCCCGCGCTGCCCCAGCCGCCCAGCTTGGCGTGCAGGTAGGCGCGGGCGTTGCCGCCGATCATGGTCTCGGGCAGCGGCGCGGGCTGGATCAGGTGGAACCAGTGGTAATAGGCGCGCGCAAACTCCATGTCGGTGCGCGCGTACATGTCGAGCGTGGGGGCGATGTCGATCACGCACAGCTTCTTCACACGCGCGGCGTGGTCCAGCGCCAGGCGGTGGGCCACACGGCCGCCCCGGTCGTGGCCGCACAGGTAGAACGTGTCGTGGCCCAGCGTGGTCATCACCTCGGCCATGTCCTGCGCCAGTGCGCGTTTGCTGTAGTTGCTGTGGTCGGGCAGGCCGGGCGCGTGGGATGAGTCGCCATAGCCGCGCAAGTCCGGCAGCACCAGACAGTAGTCGCGTGCCAATTGTTGCGCCACGCGGTGCCACAGCGCATGCGTTTGCGGAAAGCCGTGCAACAGCAGCAGCGGGGGCGCGCCCACGGTGCCGCCGGTGCGCACAAAGATCTCCGCGCCCGAGGTGGTGATGCGCCGGGTGGCAAAGCCGTCAAACCAGGAGGGTTTCGTTGTCATGGCCGTATGGTGTGGCAAGGGGCGGGTGGAGTCCTGTCTTGTGGACGACAGCGGCCGCCCATGCAGGGGCCGGGGATCTTGCCAGCGAGGTCAGGCAGGCAGCAGGCTCAGCAGCCGCTTCAGGGCGTATCGCAGCGTGGCCGTGCGGACGGCCGCGCGGTCCCCTGCAAAGTGCTGCATCTCGCTGTGGGTTTCGCCGCCCACGCACCAGGCAAACCACACGGTGCCCACTGGTTTGGCCTCGGTGCCGCCCGTGGGGCCCGCGACGCCGGTCACGGCCAGGCTGACCTGCGCGCGCGAGTGGGTCAGCGCACCATCGGCCATGGCGCGTGCCACAGGCTCGCTCACCGCACCGTGCTGCTCGATCAGGCCGGGGGGCACCCCCAGCATCTCGGCCTTGGCCTCGTTGGAATAGGTCACAAAGCCGCGCTCGAACCACTGGCTGGAGCCCGACAGGTCGGTGCAGGCGGCGGCGATCATGCCGCCGGTGCAGCTCTCGGCAGTGGCCAGCATGTGGCGGCGGGCCAGCAAACGCAGCGATATTTGCGTCAAATTGGCATCAAGCGCTTGTACTTCTTGCGCTAGTAGCTCACTTTTTGATAGTGATGTGGGTGCCATCAGAACCTCCACAGTGCGATGACCAGCAAGGTACAGAAGGCTGCCACAAAGTCGTCCCACAAGATACCCCAGCCCCCGCGCCAGCCAAAGCCCTTGAACAGGCTGTCGGCCCAGCCCACCGGGCCAGGTTTGGCGGCATCAAAAAAGCGGAACAGCCCAAACGCCACCACCTGCCCCCACAGCCCCATGGGCATGGCCAGCCACAGCACCAGCCAGAAGGCCACCACCTCGTCCCACACGATGCTGCCGGGGTCGGCCACGCGCATATGGCGGGCTGTGGTGGTGCAGGCCCACCAGCCCACCACGGTGCTGACCACGATCAGCAGGCCCATTTGCCGCGGGTTCAGCCACTGCTGCAGCATCAGGTAGGCCAGCCAAGCCCACAGCGTGCCCACGGTGCCTGGCGCCTTGGGGGCCAGGCCCGCGCCAAAGCCCAGCGCCATGAAGTGGGCGGGGTGGGACAGCATGAAGCGCACGCTGGGGCGCAGGGGGGCAAGGGGTGGCAGTGGCTCGGARGCGGTCATGTCGCGACGGAAAATTGATCAGGCGCTGGCGGCACCGCCGTCTGCCCCGGCAGGCAGGCGCACCAGCAGTACGGGCACGGGAGCGGTGCGGGCAATCTGCTCGGCATCACTGCCCATCAGCACGCGTGCCAGGCCACGGCGCCCGTGGGTGCCCAGCACGATCAGGTCGGCGCCCCAGGCCCGCGCGTGTTCCACCACCAGGTCAGCCACCCGGGCATCCAGGTTTTCGATCAGCACCGTGTCCACCGGCACACCGCTTTGCGCCACGCGCTCTTGGGCGCGGCGCAGCAAGGCCTCGCCCGCCTGGCGCAGGCGGGGCAGCACCTCCTGGCTGTAAACCTCGGGCCGCTCAAAACCGCTGATGTGGGCCAAAGGGTCCATCACGTTCAGCAGGCGAATGCGTCCACCCGTTGCCTTGGCCAGGCCCGTGGCTTCGTTCACAGCGTGGTCAGCGGTGGGGCTGCCGTCAACGGCAACAAGGAGGTGTTGGTAACTCATGGCGGCGGGCTCCTGGGGGCTTGGTGGCACCAATGTGATCGCTGGGGCGGATTGTGACCGACACGCCGTTGCGCGGGGTCTTCGGAGCGCCAGTCACCGTGTTGCCAAGGTCACTGGCGTTCGATCAGCTCCACGTCCTTGGGGTAGCGGATGGTGTGCTCGGCACTGAACTGTGCGCTGGCCCCGGCTGCCAAAGTCTGCTGCCAGGACACGGTGCCGGGCGTGCGGTTCCAGGCTGTGTCCGCCGGCTGGGGCTGGTAGCGCGATTCGACCTCGATCTTCTCGTTGCGCGACACCGGTGCGGCATGCAGCACCTGCAGCGTGATGGCCGTCTTGTGGCGGTTCTCCACGCTGTAGGCCCGGCGCGTCTTGCGCTCCACGCGCGAGCCGGTAAACCCGCTGCTGCCCGTCAGATCCTGCACGGGCTCGGCCCGTACGGTGACCAGCTCATCGCGGCCAAACGACAGGCTGGTGCTGCCGGCTGGGGCGCCCGCACTGGGCGCGCCAAAGTCGATGCGGCCGTTGCCCACAAAGGCGCCATCGCGGTACAGGCCTGCTGCGCCTGCCGGCCACACGCCGGGCGGCTGGGCGATGTGGGCAACCAGGTAGGCGGCTTCTTCCATGGCCGGTGCAGTGCGCGTGACCAGCGTGGCGGGGGCGCTGTGATTGCCCAGCGCCAGTGTCACGCGCTGGCCGCTGGAGGGCACGKYGATGCKCTGSGGCACSGCGAAYTCGGTGGCAAACCCCTTGTCGAGGGCGCTCACGTCAAACGTGGGCATGGCTTCCTCGGCGGCATTGCGGGACCGGGACAGGGCTGCGATGGCCGGTGCGGGCGCAGGCGCCATCGCCATGGCCGGCGCGGGCGAGGCCTGCGGGGGCGGTGCCACGTTCAGCCACCAGGGGCGGGGCAGTTGCCCTTGAGTGGCGCGGCCCGGCTGGCCGGTGGACAGGGTCAGCTGCACATTGCCCCAGTCTTCACCGCTGTTCTGCGCCACCAGCGCCTGGCGTTCGATCAGCACCGTGGATTTGTTCGCATCCAGCGTGGCGCGGTAACTGGGCTGCCAGCCGGGGCCGCGCACCTGGTAGGACAGGCGCAGCTCAGCCTCGCGCTCGGTAGCCAGGTTGATGGTGACTGACACCACCCGCGCACGCTGGCTGGCCACGCGGTCGCGCTCTGCCACGAGCGGCTTGAGGGCCAGCTCCAGTGCCTCCTGCTTGCGCTGGAGCTGGTGCGCGCGTGCAAAGCTGTCCTGCCCGGATTTGCGCAGGACCTCGGCGGTGGCGGTGATCTGTGCGGGCGTCGGTGTGGCAGCACGGGGGGCGGAAGTGGCAGGCGCTGCCGACTCCGGGCCCGCGCCGGTTTGCGCCACGCTGCGCAGATAGCCGTCCACCAGCTGCAGGGCCGAGGCCTCGGCCTTCACCCCCGCGATCTGGTCCTCCAGCTCGCGGATGCGGCCGTCCAGCGGACTGGCGCAGCCTGCCGCCACATCACGGTCCTCGGTGAGCACATTGAACTCGCCCACGCGCACGGCGGGGTCGGCGTTGATCTGCAGGCTTTGCACATCCAGCGACGCGGGCAGGCAGGCCAGCGTGAGGCTGCGCGCGCCAGCGGCCACCTTGGCCACGCGCTCTACCGTGGCGCTGCCGGGGTAGACGGTGACACGGGCGATGCGGGAGGTGTCTTGGGTCTGGGCTGCAACGGGCAGCGGGGCCAGGACGGCCAGGCCCAGTGCCAGCAGTGCGGGGCGCGCTGGAAGGTAAAGGAAGGGGAATGGGGGGCTCACGGGGCGCATGGGGCTCCTTGGGCGCAATGGACAAAGGGACTGGGATGCTAGCAGCCAGGCAGCGAGCTGCCCGTGGTCTACAGCACCAAGGGCACCTCTGCCGCCAGAAAGTCATACACCGCCCGAATCTTGCGGCTGGTGCGGATCTCGCGGTGCACCGTGAGCCAGATGGGCAGCTCGGGCAATGGCAGCTGGGGAAGCACGGCCACCACGTTCGGGTCGGTGCGGGCCAGGTAGTTGCCTACAAAGCCGATGCCCAGCCCCGCCCGCACAGCCTCCCAGTAGGCCATGAGGTCGT
This sequence comes from Acidovorax sp. LjRoot204, assembly GCF_056175785.1. Classification (NCBI taxonomy): domain Bacteria; kingdom Pseudomonadati; phylum Pseudomonadota; class Betaproteobacteria; order Burkholderiales; family Comamonadaceae; genus Acidovorax; species Acidovorax sp. LjRoot204. The sequence goes on along the minus strand of NZ_JBGFFF010000002.1, from coordinate 63,039 downwards.
CGGTGCGGAACGCGAAGTGCCCGCGCTCCACCGGGTAGCCCATCGTGGCAAAGCCTTGCTGGATGTCTTCGTGCCGGTCGTTGCCCACCAGCTCGTGCTGCAGCAGGTCGGGCGGTTGGCGGGGTGTGCCCTTGCGGCGCAGGTAGTCGCGGTGGGCGTAGGCACCCAGCGTCACCGCGCCGATGCGCTTGGCCACCAGGCTGGCCTGGTCGGGGCGCACCATGCGCAGCGCAATGTCGGCCTCGCGGCGCAGCAGGTTGGTGACCTGGTTGCTGGCCACCAGCTCTACCTGCACCTCGGGCAGCGCCTGGCGCATGCGCGCCAGCACGGGCGGCAGCAGCACGCAGGCCACGGGCTGGCTGGCGGTGATGCGCACGGTGCCCGTCACGCCTTCCTCCGCGCCCGACACGCTGCGTGCCAGCTGGTGGGCGCCCATCTCCATGGCGCGGGCCGATTCGGCCAGCCGCAGCGCCGTGGCCGTGGGCAGCAGGCCGCGCCCGGTGCGCTCAAACAGCACCACACCCAGCTGCGATTCCAGCTCGGCGATGTGGCGGCCGATGGTGGGCTGGCTGGCGTTGAGCGCACGGGCCGCGCCCAGCAGGCTACCCTGGTCGAGTGCGGCCAGGAAGGACTGCACGAGGCTCCAGTCAAAGGTCTGGTTCATGGCAATAGCGTGCCCGCAATGGGGCGGCAGGAGGGTGGTTAGAGGTATTCATATTTGCATTGCTGATATGAATACTTAGCCAATTGTGTAACGGTGCCGGCGTTTTCACAATCGCTCCATCCCTTGTGAATGGAGCCCTCAGATGATCACCCGCACCCGTTTTCCACACTGCGCGGACAATCCCTCCACCGTGTTGATCCTGGGCGCCCGGGGGCGGCTGGGACTGGCGGCCACCCGCGCCTTTGCGCAGGCAGGCTGGCAGGTGCTGGCCCAGGTGCGCCCCAGTGCGCAGAGCGCTGCATTGCCCGCCATTCCTGGCGTGTGGTGGATGCCGGTGGCAGTGGAAGACACTGCCGCRCTGGCGGCCCAGGCACAGGGCGCGCAGGTGGTGGTGCATGCGCTCAACCCTGCCTACACCCACAAGGCCTGGCGCGAGCAGGCACCGGTGCTGATGGAGGCTGCCATCGCCGTCACCCGCCAGCTGCGCGCCACGCTGATGCTGCCGGGCAACGTCTACAACTTTGGCGAAGCCATGCCGCCCGTACTGCGCGAAGACACATCCCAGGCCGCCACCGGTTTCAAGGGCCGCATGCGGGTGCAGCTGGAGCAGCGACTGCAGGCCGCCACGCGACAGGGCGAGATACGTGCTGTGGTGTTGCGCGCCGGGGATTTTTTTGGCAGCGGCACGGGCAGCTGGATCGACCAGGCCATTGCCAAGGACCTGCCCCGGGGCCGCATCACCTGGCCCGGCCCGCTGGACGTAGCCACGCCCTGGGCCTACCTGCCCGACCTGGCCCGCACCTTCGTGCGTGTGGCGCAAGAGCGGGACCGGCTGGCCGCCTTCGAGTGCCTGCATTTCGCTGGGCACCACGTTACCGCGCAGCAGTGGCTGCACAGCTTCACGGCCATTGCAGCAGAGCAGGGCTGGTTGCCCGATGCGGGCGCGCTGCGGGTGGACCAGTTGCCGTGGCCGCTGCTGCGCGTGATGGGGCTGGTGGCCCCCACGTTCGCTGCGCTGGCGGACATGCGCTATCTGTGGCGCACGCCCCACCGTCTGGACAACACCCGCCTGCGCGCGCTCATCGGCGACGAGCCCCACACCCCCTTCGATCAGGCCGTGCGCCAGGCGCTGGTCGATTTGGGGCTGGTGTCCATCCGTTCAATCCGCGCCGCGCTGGCCTGACCGCATCACCTTTTGAACCATCGGAGCATTCTCATGAACCGTCGCAACTTCATCCGTTTGGCAGGGGGTGGCACCATCGCCGCCGCTACTGCGGGCACGCTGGTCGCCTGTGGTGCCGTGGGCTCGCACTATCCCGCCGAGGCGGTGGAGGCCTGGAAAGGTCCGGTGGGCGAGACCGACCTGCGCCGCCGTGCCGTGGCCTATGCCATCACCGCACCCAATTCGCACAACCTGCAGCCCTGGCTGGTGGACTTGCGCGAGAGCGGTGTCATCACCCTGCGCACCGACCCTGCGCGGGTGCTGCCACAGACGGATCCGTGGGGGCGCCAGATCCTGATCGGCCATGGCGCCTTTCTGGAGCTGCTGGTGATGGCGCTGGCTCAGCAAGGCGTGGCCAGCGAGGTGTTGCTGTGGCCGCAGGGCGAGATGCCTGCGGCCCTGAAGGACTGGGACGACCGCCCCRTGGCGCGCATCACCCTCAAGCCTGGTGGCCAGCCCGACCCGCTGTTTGCGCAGGTGCTGCTGCGCCGCACGCCCAAGACGGATTTCGATACCACCCGGGCCATCGCGCCCGGGGTGCTGGCCCAGTTGCTGGGCAGCACCCCGGCTGAAGCCCCGCTGCGCGTGGGCGGCACCGTCAGCGCCGACCAGTTGCCCGCGCTGCGCACGCTGTGCTGGGAATCTGCCCGGGTAGAGCTGCTCACGCCGCGCACCATGATGGAAAGCATCCAGCTCACCCGCGTGGGGCCAGGCGAAATCCTGCAGCACCGCGACGGCATCTCGATCAACTCGCCCTTTGTGCGCGCAGTGGACGCTCTGGGCATGTTCGACCGCACCCAGCCCCCGGCCGAAGGCAGCGCCGCCTACAAAAGCGCCATGGGGCGTTTTGAGGGCCATAGCCGCACGGCCATGGGTTTTGTGTGGATCACCGGTCCCAACACCCGCAGCGACCAGATCCGTACCGGGCGCCTGTATGTGCGCCAACAGTTGCAGGCCACGGCGCTGGGTGTGGGCATGCACCCCATGAGCCAGGCGGTGCAGGAGTTTGCCGAAATGGCCCCGCACTTCGAGCGCGTGCACCAGCTGTTGCTGGGGCGGCCCGCGCCGCGCACGCCCCAGGAGCCCACGGTGCAGATGTTCTGCCGCATGGGCTACCCGCAGGGCGAGGTGCCTGCCACGCCGCGCAGACCGCTCGCGCGTTTTGTGCAGGCTTGATTCCGAGGAGGGCAGCACCTGCGCAAAGGGCTGATGCAGATCAACCTCCGGCCACAAGCTGGCGCGCTTTGCCGCTGCTTCACACACTGTTCAGGTGGCGTTCATCGCGGGTTTCTACAGTTGCTGCATTGCAACAATTAGTGGGGCTGGTGATGTGGAAGAAGGTTTTTGGGGGCACTCTGGCGGTGGCCATCGGCGTGTGGATGTTGGCTTTGATCGTGCCCCAGCCTGCACCGCCCGCGTGGGGCGATGTCTGGTGGTGGCGTAACCAGCTGATCCTGCTCACCGGGGTGGCAGCCTGGGCGCTGATGTCGCTGATCATGGTGCTGGCCGTGCGGCCCGCGTGGCTGGAAAAGCCGCTCGGTGGCCTGGACAAGAGCTACCGCCTGCACAAGTGGGCGGGTATCGGCGCGATTGTGCTGGCGTTGCTGCACTACGGGCTGCAGCTGTCGCGCAGCCTGCTGGCCGCCTGGGTGGGGCGCCCGGTGCGCGCGCCGCGTGCGGACTGGTGGCTCAACACCTTCCGCCACCTGGCCGAGGAGATGGGGGAGTGGGCTGTGTGGTTCCTCGCGGCCATGCTGGTCATCACGCTGTGGCAGCGGTTCCCGTACCACGTGTGGCGCTACCTGCACAAGCTGCTGGCCGTGGTGTACCTGGTGCTGGCCTTTCATGCCGTGGTGCTCACGCCACCCGCCTGGTGGCAACAGCCTGCAGGCGTTCTGGTGGGCCTGTGCACGCTGGTGGGGGCGCTGTGCGCCGTGCGCTCGCTGGCCGGGGCCATCGGGCGCCGCCGCCGCCATGCAGCCCGTGTGGTGAGCGTGTCGCCCCAAGGGGCTGGGGTGCTGGAAGTGACCTGCCAGGTCAGCCCCGCCAGTGGCTGGAAGCATGCGGCCGGTCAGTTTGCATTTGTCACCTTTGGCCGTGCCGAAGGGGCGCACCCCTTCACCCTGCTCAACGCCGACCAGGGTGATGGCGTGCTGCGGTTTGCGATCAAGGCGCTGGGCGACCACACGAGCCAGTTGCCCCTGCATGTCCGTCCCGGGCAGCAGGTGAGCATCGAGGGGCCGTACGGCTGCTTTGACTTTCGCAGCGGCAGCGCCACCGAGCAGGTGTGGGTCGCCGCAGGCATTGGCGCCACGCCGTTCATGGCCTGGCTGGAGTCGATGCAGTCCACGCCCGCGCTGGCGCCCCGGGTGCACCTGCACTACTGTGTGCGCCATGCGGGTGAGGCGGTGTTTGCCGAGCGCATGGCTGCACTGTGTGCCCGCTTGCCCAGCGTGACGCTGGAGATTCACTACAGTGACAACGCTGGGCCCGTGACACCCGCAGCGTTGCTCGCGGGCACCAGCCCGGCGGCGAGTGTGTGGTTCTGCGGACCGCAGGGTTTTGCCGAGGCGGTGCGCCAGGGCATGGAGCAGCTGGGGCGCTCGCTTGCGCGCTTTCACCAGGAGCTGTTCCAGATGCGCTGAGGCGGGTTCTCTGCGCCGCAGCGCTACGTGGTGCCGGTGCGGTCCGTGGGTGCCAGGTACTCCCGCACCAGGGCCCGCGCGCGGTGCAGGCGGCTTTTGGCCGCCTCGCGCGTCACACCCAGCCGCTGCGCCATCTCCTCGATGGTCAGCTCCTCGAAGTCGCGCATCAGCAGGGCCTCGCGGTACAGGGGCGGCAGCGAGTCGATGGCCAGGGCCAGGTCATGGCGCAGTTCGTGGTCGGGGCGGTGCGACCAGGCGAGGTTGTCTTCCACCTGTGCCAGCGGCTCGCCCTTGAGCCAGGCCAGCATGGGCTGCATGCACAGCCGCTGCACGATGCGCACCACCCACCCGCCGAACGCCGCCACCTCGCGCAGCGCGCCCACGCGGCGGTACACGATGATGAGCGCCTCCTGAACCACGTCGTCCGTCGCCGTGGTGGCGGCGCAGTGGCGCAGCGCATAGCGGCGGATGTCGGGACGGGTGAGGCGCAGCAGCTGCTCCATGGCCGCTGCGTCACCGCTGCGTGCGGCGGGCAGAAGCTGGGCCACGGTGGGGGCTGGGTGGGTGGTGGCCATGGGCGGTCACTCGACAGGCTTGCGGCCCACCATGGCACAGGCGGGGCAGTAGCCAAAGGCACCGCTCAGGATGCTGCCAACGCCCGAGGCTGCCAGCGCCAGGCCCAGGGGCGATGCGGACGTCCACCACAGGCCTGCAGCGATGAGGGCGACGCCCCCTGCAACGCGCAGCAGGCTTTCGGGGCGGGTGATGTTCTTGCGGTACAGCATGGTGAAAAACTCCTTGGTGGGGAAATGAAGGCGCCGGCACAGGGCACCTTCCCTACCAAGAGCGGCTGGTTGCGCAAAAGGATTCATGGGTTGCAAAAAAGATTTTTGCCTGCCACCACCCGTCACCGGAAATGGTCGAACGAGGCGTAACGGTTCTCCACCGCCTGCCCCTGCGCGTCCACCAGCCTCAGGCCTGGCTCAGCCAGCACGGTGCCGATGCGGGTGACGGGCGTGCCGCTTGCCTGCGCCGAGGCGGCCACCGCGTCACGCCGCGCGCGCGGGGCGGTGAAGGCCAGCTCGTAGTCGTCACCGCCCGCCAAGGTGCATTGGTGGACCAGTTCAGGGTCCAATGGGCTGGTTGCGCTAGTCGAATATGCCTTTGCTGCTATCAAATGTATAGTTTTGGAGGTGTCGATACAGGCYCCTGCCCCCGAGGCTTGGAGGATGTGCGACAGGTCGCCCAGCAGCCCGTCGCTCACATCCATGGCGCTGGTGGCCACGCCGCGCAGGGCCAGGCCCAGGGCCACGCGCGGGGTGGGGCGCTCCAGCCGCTGGCGGGCGCGGGCGAGCACCTCGGCGGGCAGGGCGATGTGGCCGAGCAGCGCCTCCAGCGCCAGCCGGGCGTCGCCCAGCGTGCCACTCACATAGATGTCGTCGCCGGGTTGTGCGCGGCTGCGCAGCAGGGCCTGGCCGGTGGGGACCTCGCCAAACACGGTGATGCAGATGTTGAGCGGGCCCTGCGTGGTGTCGCCGCCCACCAGCTCGCAGCCGTGGGCATCGGCCAGCGCCAGCAGCCCGCGCGAGAAGCCCGCCAGCCAGGCCTCATCGACCCGGGGCAGTGACAGGGCCAGCGTGAACGCGAGCGGCTTGGCACCACACGCCGCCAGGTCTGACAGATTCACGGCCAGCGCCTTGTGGCCCAGGGCTTCGGGGTCCACGTCGGCAAAGAAGTGGCGGCCCTCCACCAGCATGTCGCTGGAGACGGCCAGTTGCATGCCGGGTGCGGGCGCCAGCAGCGCGCAGTCGTCGCCCACGCCCAGGGCTGCCTTGTGGACGGGGCGGGTGAAGTAGCGGGCGATCAGGTCGAACTCACCCATGGCGCTGCCTGGTGGGCCAAGAAAAAAAGGTCAAAAAGGTCAAAGGCATCAGGTGCTGCTTTCTGTCTGAGAAAACCACGCTGCCCAGTGGTCGATGCAGGCCTGGATCTTGGGCAGCCGGTGCCTGCGGGTGAGGGTGATGGCGTGAATGGTGCTGGGCTGCAGGTCCACGCAGTCGGCCAGCACCGGGGCCAGCAGGCCCTGGCGCACGAGGGGCTCCGCCACCACTGTGGCCAGGCGCGCAATGCCCAGGCCCTGCAGCGCCAGGCGAGCGGTAATGGCCGTGCTGCCCGAGCGCCAGTGGCCCTCGGTCACCATCACGCGGGGTGCGCCATCGATCTGGAAAGGCCAGTGGTTCAGAAACGCCACCGCGCTGTTGGTGATGAGCCGGTGCTGGCATAGATCGTCGATGTGCTGTGGCACGCCGTGCGCCTGCAGGTAGCCGGGTGTGGCGTACAGCGCGCGGGCCAGCGTGCCCAGGGGGCGCGCCACCACGGTGTCGGTCAGCGGCGGGCCGGTGCGGATGGCAATGTCGATCCCATCGCGTGCCATATCGGCCATGCGGTCGTCCACCACCAGTTCCACGCGCAGTTGCGGGTGCTTGTGCTGCAGGCTGTCAAAGCTGGGGATCAGCAGGTGCTCGGCCACCACCGAACTGGATGCCACGCGCACCCAGCCGCTGGGCTGGCCGCTTTGTTGGGCGAACTCACCTTCCAGCTCGTCGAGGGTGCCGTTGATGCGGCGGCAGTAGTCCAGAAAGGTCTGGCCTTCTGCCGTGAGCGTGAGGCCATGGGTGGTGCGGTGCAGCAGCCGTGCGCCACAGGCTTTCTCAATGCGCGCCAGGGTGCGCGAGACCTGGCTCACCGGTGCATCGCGCTCGCGCGCCACGGCCGACAGCGAGCCCAGGTCGGCCACGCGGGCGAACAGGTGCATGTATTCAAAGCGGATGTCGCGCATCGGCCGATGGTAACGGTGGGGCTGTGCGCTGGGTGCAAAACGGTCTTGCGCGGGATGCGCTTTCGGCCTTGCGTGGTGCTGCCTACAGTGGCCTCACCCCGAAAGGAATGCCATGGACCCCCACCTACACCCCGACGAGTACCAGCGCCTGCGCGATGCGGCCCAGCGCCATGCCATGCAGTTGCGCCGGGAGGCGATTCGCGAAGCCCATGCCTGGGTGGCGCGGGGGCTTGTGCGCATGACCCGCCGGGTTTTCCTCTTCCTGCGGACCCCGTCCGCGCCCACGACCCCATCCACCCAGGAGGCCTCAACACCATGCCAACCCTTGTTCTGAAACTGACCCCGCTGCAAAACCCTGAGCGTTACCAGGCGCTGGCCAGCGCCCTCACCGACCTCACAGTCCAGCGGTTGGGCAAACGCCGCGAGGTGACTGCTGTGGTCATCGACGACGTGCCCCCTGCCCGCTGGCATATCGGTGGTGCACCGGTGGCGCAGCCCACGGCCTTGCTGGAGATCAGCATCACCGAGGGCACGAACTCCGAGGAGGAGAAGGCCGCCTTCATCGCTGCCGCGTTTGCCGAGCTGAAGCGCCAGCTGGCGGGGGATGGCGCCCTGGCCGCTGCGAGCTACGTGGTGGTGCGGGAGCTGCCCGCCAGCGACTGGGGCTATGGCGGGCGTACGCAGCAGGCGCGCAGATTGGCGCTCGCTGCTTGAGGTCAGAGTCGCGTGAGGTGGCCGGCACCTGGCGTGCGGGTCAGGCTGCCGCGCCGCGAAAGCGCTGCGCTGCCTGGCGGCTTACCTCGGCCAGCAGCTGCTCTTCGCTCTGGCGTTGGCGCAGCCAGCGGGCATCGTTCTGCCCCGCCTCGACCTCGGTGCGCAGCATGTGCATGGCGCTTGATGCGCCCTGTACGGCCGCGTGGCCTGCGATCTTGTCCATGGTGCGCAGGATGTGCTCGCGCAGCGGCATGTGGTCGCCCGTGGCCGGGTCCACATACACCGCGTCCATGCCAAACCTGCAGGCCTGGAAGCGGTTGTAGGTGTASACGAGGTAGTCGTCCTCTTCAGGCATGAAGGGCTGGTCGGCCAGGAACCACGCGCCCAGCGACTGCACGTAGCCTGCGAGGGCCGCAGCGCGCTCGATGGTGAGCGGCGTGTCGAACACGCGGATCTCGATGGTGCCGAACTCGGGCTTGGGGCGGATGTCCCAGTAGAAGTCCTTCATGCTCTTGACCACGCCCGTGCGGGTCATCTTGTTGAAGTAGGTCGTGAAGTCGTCCCAGGTCAGCGCCATCGGGGCGCGGCCCGACAAGGGGAACGCAAACACCGAGTTGAGCCGGGCCGAGTCAAATGCCGTGTCCTGCCCTTGCACATAGGGGCTGGACGCCGACAGCGCAATGAAGTGCGGGATGTAGCGCGACATGCGGTGCAGCATCAGCAGCGCGGCATCGGCATCCGGGCAGCCAATGTGCACGTGCTGTCCGAAGATGGTGAACTGCTTGGACAGGTAGCCGTACAGCTCGGACAGCTCGCGAAAGCGCGGCTTGTCGTAGATGCGGCGCTCGTGCCACTGCTGGAACGGGTGCGTGCCGCCACCCACCACGGCAATGTTGAGCTTGTCGGCGCTTCTGACCAGCGCATCGCGGATGGGCGTGAGCTGGCCCAGCACCTCGCTGGCCGAGTGGCAGATGCCGGTGGAGATTTCGATCATGCTGTTCGTCATCTCGGGCACCACGCTACCGGGCAGCGGGGTTTTCTTCATGAGGCGCAGCATGTCCTCGGCGTAGGGCGCCAGGTCGTAGTCATTGGTGTTGACCAGCTGCAGCTCCAGCTCGACGCCCAGCGTCAGCGGCTCGGAATGGGTGAAGGCTTCAAGACTCACGGGGGGACTCTCCGTTGTTGTTGCTGCGGGTCAGGGGTGCCCAGGGTTTGGAGCTTTCGCCCGCACGGTAGATGGCCACGGTGGCAATGACGGCACCAAATACCTCCATCAGCAAGATGGCGGGCAGCGCCACACCCGCGATCACATGGCCGGTGGAAGGCGACGCGAGCACAAACTGCGAGGCGATCAGCAGGGCGATGGAGGACATGGGGGTCATCGCGCAGCCCACCCACAGCGCCTGCTTCCAGCTGGCGCCGCTGCCCACATTGCCCAGCGCCACGCCGGTGGCCTTGGCCAGCAGGCGCACGGCAATCAGGGCCAGCACCACGCCGGCCACGGGCGCACTCCAGTCGGCCTGCGCCGCCACGRTSGAMACCAGCACGAACATCAGCATGGTGAGCAGGGACGATGCAKTGCCSAGCTGCCGYGGCCAGGCCCAGGGGCGCGGGTTGAGCTGCTTGAGCAGCATGCCCCCCAGCAGCGCGGCCAGTGGTGCCGAGCCACCCATGTGAGCGGCCACTGCCGTGCCTGCAGCCACCAGGGCCAGGAACAGCATGGAGGTGTTTTCGCTGGTGGGGCTCATAAAGCGCAGCGCCATGCGCAGCACCAGGGCCAGCACGGCGGCCACCACGATCGATACGCCCAGCACCACCACCACGGGCGACACGGCCTCCAGCACGGTGAGGCTCTGGCGGTTGATGAGTTCTGCCTTGGCGCTGCCCAGCGTCAGGGCATACAACGTGGAAAGGGTGGTGAGCACAATGGCGCGTTCGGTCACCGGGCCGGCGGCACGGGTGTCGGCCACCACACGGGTCAGCACTGCAGGAGATGCCGCCAGCGCCACCAGGGCCAGCGGGCCAGCCGCCTGGGGCGGCAGCTGCAGCCACACCAGCACCCAGTACACCGCGAAATAGGTCAGCACCGATTCGGCGATGCTCTGCACCAGCACCATGGGGTTGTGACGGAACCAGYGCAGCGGGATACGGCCGCCACATTCGAACAGCACAATGGCCACGCCCAGCTCCAGCAGGAACAGGCCAATGCCCTGCAGCGGCCAGACCGCGCCGCTGAAGCCTGCCAGGCCGGCTGCCGTGCCCACCAGCGAATAGCCCACCACCTTGGGCAGGCCGGTGTGGCGTTGGGTGAGATAGCCTGCCATCGCGGCTACCGCCAGCAGCAGTGACCATTGCACCGTGGGCAGCCCGGCCGAGGGGCGCAGCCACTGCGCCCAAAAGCTCAGGATTTCATTCATTTCATCGGACCTCTGCGTCAGACGGGCGCTGCCCGTTGGAGTGGAGGCCCCGGCGCACAGGCCCTCCGCAGATGGGACGGGGTGCGCTGGGGCGTTGGGCCCTTGAATTTACAGGCGGAAACACTCCGCCCTTGTAGGACAGAGGCGGCGGTTTCGCCTCAGGACTGTGCCGTTGTCGCCAGCGGTCCCCGCCGCTCGGGCACAAAAAAGCTCAGCGGCGCGGTGCGCAGGCGGGCGCGGATGGCGGCATAGATGCGCGAGCGGTCCACGCCGCTCACGTTCTGTGCACGCAGCGCCAGACTAAAGGCCAGATAAAAGCTCACCGACACATTCAGTGCGCCCAGGAACGGGAGCGAGGCTACCGCCCACCAGAACGCGGGCAACTGCAGCACCTGCAGACCCAGCGTGGCGCCAGCGGCCGCCACCTGCCCGGTGGAGAGGGTGACGTGCCGTACATCCAGCCCCAAGCCGAAAAACGCAGCAAAAGCAGGCACCAGGCCCAGCATGAAACCCAGCGAGATGTTGGCTGCAAAGCCCGACAGGTTCTCGCGCAGGAAGCGCGCCCAGCGCGCGGCGCGCTCGGCACCCAATAGCCCGGTGATGCGCGGGTTGTAGTGCAAGGCCGAGTCCATGCGGTGCAGCACAAACCAGTTCTCTGTCCAGCCAGCGATGATGCTGGAGGCAAACAGCAGCACCCCGGTAAAGGCCGCAAAAAACAGCGAAGGCCCGAGCAGGTGCAAGGATGCGAGCACATGCTCTGCCTCCTTCACGCTGATGGCGGGCCCGCCCGTGGCCAGGGCAATCAGCGTGGCCAGCGCCAGCACGGCGGGAAACACCACCAGCACATTGCCCAGCACGGCCGCCACCTGGGAGCGCACCAGGTGCGTGATCTCATCCACAAACGCCTCGATCGCGCCGCCCGAGCCCAGCTCCTTGAGCTTGGCTGCCATGGCCGGCGCCGTCATGGCCGGTTGTTTGGTGGCCACCGTGAAGTGCAGCAACTGGATTAACACAAAGCTCACGGCATAGTTGATGCCCGCCATGAAGCCGCCCCAGAAGGCCGATAGCGCGAGCGCATACAGGCCAAACTTGATCAGTGTGGTGAAGGCCATCAGCGCACCGCCGCCTGCCGCCTTGCGCAGCATGGAGCGGTATTCGGCACTGGTGCGGGTGATGTAGTGCTCGCCCGTTTCGGCGCTGCGCTCGGCCACCTTGGCCGCCAGCAGCGAGGAGTTGGAGGCCAGCAGCGCGCGCAGGCTGCGCCGCTCTTGTCCCACCATCACCAGCTGTGCCATGAGTTGCGCCGCAGTGACTGCGGGCTGCGCGGACAACAGGCAGTCGAGCAACACGCGCACGCGCAAGATGCGCTCGCGCAGCTGCCGCAGCCGGAACACCAGCCCCACCGAAATGCCGTTGTCCTCGAAATGCGTATAGACGGTGGCAGCCGCCGCGCGGCAGGCCTCCAGGCGTTCGCGCAGGCGCTGGGCGGATGCGTCCAGCCGGTCGGGTGTGCGCAGCGCGTGCAGCACCTCGACCCGCAGGCTTTCCACGTCGCGGATGAGGGCGTGGAAGGGTTGTGCCTCCCGTGCAGATTCGCTCATGCGCAGTCGCAGTTCGGGTGCAAAGCCGGTCGAGAGGATTTGCCCTGCACAGTAGGTGATGGCATCCAACAAGGCGCGGTGCCAGCGTGTCGCGCCGCCTGGGCGCTCATCGGCGTTGTCCTGGGCCAGCAACATCACCAGGCGGTTCAGGGTGGCTTCATCCAGTGCGGCCAGCCATTGCGCGTCGAACGCACTGGGCAAGGCCAGCATGAACAGTTCGGACGCATCGATGGTCTCTGGGCTGCCCGGCAGCAGCTTGGTGCGCAAGCGTTCGGCCATCTCGCTGACCAGGGCGGTGCGGGGTGCAAAGCCAAAGTCAGCCAGCAAGGTGGTGATGTCTACCTGGTCCACCAGCGTCGCCCACCAGGCCTGCAGCCGCTGCTGAATATCGGGCCGTGCCGCGACCGCATCGATGAAAAGCTGCACCCGGCACACCGCGGCAGGCACCGAATCACGCTTGCCGCGCACCCAGTCCAGCAGGTGGATGAGCCAGAGGTGGCGATGGGCCAGGTCGGCGGCAGGGTCCAGCGCCGCCAGCAGGTGGGCCAGGTCTTTGGGCTCGGCGGAATTTTTCATGGGTGGCCGGCCCCCATAGGAAAAGCCGCCCATCCGATGGATAGCGGTCCCATGGAAGGGTGGGCATGGGGGCTGTGGGAATGGTTCTTCAATGCAGCACCCGGCCGCTCAGGGGCTCACCCGACGGGCCGTGGCTGATCGCCTCCAGCACGAACAAGGGCACCGGGGTATTGAAAGGCTCGCCATCTTCGGCCACGCAATGGAAGGTGCCGTGCATGGTGCCGCTGGAGGTGCGCAGGCGACAGCCGCTGGTGTACTGGAACGACTCACCCGGCTTGAGCAGTGGCTGCTGTCCCACCACGCCCAGGCCCTTGACCTCTTCGGTGTGGCCGCGCGCGTCGCTGATGATCCAGTGTCGCGAGATCAGCTGGGCGGGCACGTCCCCTGCGTTGGTGATGGTGATGGTGTAGGCGAAGCTGAACACCCCGGTGTCCGGCGCAGACTGCTCGGGCAGGTATTCGGGCAGCACTTCCACGTCAAACTGGTACTTTGGCATGGGCCGCATGGTAACCGTGCCGCCCCGTGTGTGGGCAACTCCCAAGTGCGAAAACCCCAGTGGTTCTGCGCTTTGCGACAATCGGGGGATGAGCCGCACATTCCAAATCGCCCCCTCTATCCTTTCCGCCGACTTTGCCCGCCTGGGCGAGGAAGTGCGCAATGTCATTGCCGCTGGCGCCGACTGGATTCACTTTGACGTGATGGACAACCATTACGTGCCCAACCTGACGTTTGGCCCCATGGTCTGCCAGGCCTTGAAGCCCCACGCCAAAACGCCTGCGGGCGTGGCCGTGCCGATTGACGTGCACCTGATGATCCAGCCCGTGGATGCCTTGGCCGCTGCCTTTGCCGACGCGGGTGCTGACTACATCAGCTTCCACCCCGATGCCTCGGGCCATGTGCACCGCAGCATCCAGGCCATCCGGTCCAAAGGCGTCAAGCCTGGCCTGGTGTTCAATCCTGCCGAACCTCTGGACGTGCTGGACTGGGTGATCGACGACATCGACCTCATCCTCATCATGAGCGTGAACCCCGGCTTTGGCGGCCAGAGCTTTATCGACTCCGCGCTGCGCAAGATCGAAGCTGTGCGCAAGCGCATTGATGCTTCTGGTAAGGACATTCGTTTGGAAGTCGATGGCGGCATCAAGACCGACAACATCCGCCGCGTGGCTGACGCGGGCGCTGACACCTTTGTCGCAGGCAGTGCCATCTTTGGCAAGCCGGACTACCGGGGCGTGATCGACGCGATGCGCGTGGCTTTGGGCTGATCGCCTCGGTCGCTGCGAAGATTGGGTGCGGATGCCTTTGTGACAAACCGCACCTAATGGGAGGTCAGGCTACTGTTGCGCAGGCACGGTGATGGTGGTCGTGGTCGATTCGCGCAGCACGCCGCCGCCGGAGACCGAGCCACTCGCCGGGCTGCTTTGCACGCGGCGCATGCAATCCGCCTGGTCAGCAGCCGTCTGGAACGCTGCACAACGCTGGGTGGCGTTGTCGGTGGCGGCGGCTCCAGGGTTGCTGAGATCGCCCTTGCGGGAAGCGTCCAGTGCGTTGTTGGCCTCGCGCAGGCAGGTGGCCAGACTGTCCTGGGTGTTGTTGGTCATGCACTTTTCCCGCTCCTGCTCGTAGCGTGCCCGCGCGTCCTGCGGCGGCGTTTGAGCGGATGCGCCCGCACAGGCCAGCAGCACGGCCGCAGTGAATACAGAGGTGGCAAAGCGAAGGCGTTTCATGGAGGGCTCCTGAGGCAATGGCAGACGAAGGTCTGAACCTATGCCTGCAGGGTAGGCGCCGGGGCCATGTGCCCCTGTCGGACAGAGCCGCCCTTGCCCGTGCGCGCGCTTCGCGTCTTGGGCTGGGTCAGCCCAGTCGCTGAAAGGTCAGGATGAAGGCCACGCCATCAGACGTGTTGCGCGCATTGATGGTGCCGCCCATCTTGGCCATGTAGGTTTTGGCCACAAACAGCCCCTGGCCCCGGTGCTCGCCCTCGCCCAGCGGGGTGGGGCTGGCGGGGTCGGAAACGCCCAGCTCAAAAATCCGGTCCAGCAGTTCGTCTGCAATGGTGGATCCCTGGTTGTGCAGCGTAGCGCTGGCGGTGGATTCCGACGCCGTGAGTGTCAGCTTGATGGGGCTGCCTGTGGGGCGATAGCGGTCGGCATTGTGCAAGATGTGGGTCACCACGTCTTCGAGCGCAAACTCATCGGCCCGCACGATGACCGGGCCAGGGTGGCTTGGGCCCAGGTCGTACACCACATCCAGAATGCTCGCAAAGTGGGCGTTGTCGGCCACGTTGCGCAAGAAGGCATCCAGGTCCAGCCGCCCCTCGGGCACATCGGCGGCCTGCAGCGCTTCGGCGGGCGATGCCGTGCCATACAACACATGGATGGCCTGCTGCATGCGCTGCACATAGCGGTGGCCGGGGTCTTGTGGGCCGTTCAGCGCCATCAGCGACTGCAGGGGCGACATGATCTCGTGCCCTACGGCGTGCCACATGTCGCGCTCTTGTTGGGCGCGCAGCTGCTCGCGCTGCAGGTCGTCCTTCACGCGCTGCAGCAGGTCGGCCAAGCCACCGGCCAGAATGCCCAGCTCGTCCGAGCCGCGCAGGTCCGACACATCCAGATCGCCCAGCCGGGGGCCGGTGTGGCCAGGCTGCACGTTGTACGACACGGCGGCGGCGCGGCGGGTCAGGGCCGTCACGCGGCGGATCAGGCCCACCTCGACCACCAGCCAGGCCAGCGCAATGGCGCCCAGCATGGCTCCCAGGTACCACGACAGGCGCGTAGCCACAGCGGCCAGGCCTTGCTCCACGCCGCGCAGGTGGCCGGTGAAGTTCACCACGTAATTGCCCGTGGGCGTGTCCAGAATGTCCAGGGCTGTGGGGGCGGCGGGCGTGGCTGCTGCCGGGCCCACACCTGCGGCCTCCAGCGGCAGCCAGCGGATCAGGCGCAGGAGCCAGGGGGCAGATGGATCGGCCTGCACTTCGACGCCCTTGAGGGTGATGGCGCTGGCTTCGTCACTGCCCAGCTTGCGGATCTGCACACGCTCGCCCGGCAACAGGCTGCGCGAGAGGTCGCCCAGTGATGCGGCCAGTTGCGCGCCGGGTGCGTCGCTGTCGAACAGCGGTTTGGTGTCCTCGCCCGGCGCCAGCATCTCCACCCGCACACGCATCTGCCCCAGGTCTTCCGGCGGCCAGACCAGGCGCTCGTCTCTGCGGAACAGGGCTTCGCGGAACAACTCGACGGGCAGGCGGATGGAGTAGTGGGTGCGGCGCAGGCAGTCGGAGGTGATGGCGGCCCCGCCAGTGGGTTGTTGCACCGATGGGGGCGGCAGGTCGCGGCACTGGCCGTTTTGCCACAGCCAGCCGCGAAAGTCGCGCACCGGCCGCGCGCGGGCGTCGAGCTGCGGCGTGCCGTTGTCCACAAACCCCGTCAGGCGCCCGCGCACGGCCGCGCTGCCTTGTGGGGGCATGGCCTCATACGGCGCAATCCAGCGGTAGGTGGCACCCCGCATGTCGAGGCTGATGCGCGCGCGGTGTGCCTCGGCGGGCACCAAGGCGCCGCGCTCGCGGGGTATCAGCTCGCCGGCATAGAAGCTGCCCACCAGGTAGATGAAGCCGCCCGCATAGGGGTTGTTGCCAATCGCCGCGCACACGGAGGCGCCATCGGGGTATTGCACGGAGCAGCCAGCCATCTCCACGGCCTGTTGCGATTTTTGGGGATCGTCAAAGTCGATGGCCGCATAGGGCAGCAGCAGCGGCGCCAGCGGCGTCACGCCCTGGCCGAGGTGGCTGGCATTGAGCAGCGCCAACTGGCCCGAGGGGTGGCGCAGCCGCGCCATGACCTCGGCCTGGCTGCGCACAAAGCCATGCTGGTAAGCCTGCCAGGCGCGCTCTTTTTCGTCCTTGAGCACCACCACGCTCAGCACCACCGTGGCCAGGGCCAGCAGCACGAACACCCCGCGCACCAGAATGCGCAGGCGGAACGCGGGCAGGCCCAGCCGGGGCATTTCCAGCGCGGGGCGGCGCAGCAGGCGCTTCATTTACCGACCCAGCGGAAGCCGCGCATGGGCACGTTTTCTATTCCCTCAAACCCAGGATCGACTTCACGCAACGCCTCGCGGATGGTGCTCACGTGCTTGCGCACGTTGTCGCGGTTGCGGCCGCTTTTCACCACCTCGAACAGTTCGTCATACGACACCACCTCGCCGCTGCGCTGGTGCAATGTGGCCAGGATGCGCTGGGCCGTCAGCGGCAGGTTGATGCGCTCGCCGCGCCAGGTGGGGGTGCGCTGCCACAGCGGGTCCAGCACCAGTGCATCACCCACGGGGGCGGAGGGCGCGCTGGCTGGGGCCTGGGCCTGTGTGGTACGCAGGATGTCGAGAAAGGTCTCAATGAAATCGGCCTCTTCGAACGTGGTTTTCTGCAGATAGTCCCACGCGTCCAGCGCCTTCATGATGCTGCGGTAAATGGCCGCAGGCATGGCCGACACCACCAGCACCGGCGTGCCCTGGCGCAGCTTGTTGATGGCGTTGATGAGGGCCACGCCCGCATGGCGCTCGCGGCCTAACTCAATGTCCAGCACCACCGCGTCGTAGTGCTCGCGGGCCAGCGCGGCCTCGGCCTCGTCGCGGGTGAACCACTGGTCGATGACGATGCCGCTCTTGGCGCTGCGTATCCACCCGGCCAATTGGTTGCTGGTGGGCAGGTCGTCTTCGATCACGGCAATGCGGGTCATGGGCTGGCGGGGCAGTGGAGGGGTGGGCGGATTATCCCGGCGGCCCGCTCCGGGCGGTGTGAGTTTTTCTTCCGGGGGCGGAAGGTTCGTGCGGGCGGTGTGAGCGCATTGGGGGCTGCACTGCGTTGTTGCTTCCGGGGTGGATCCGAACAATCGGTCCTCAATGAGCCAGCCATTGCGGCGGCTCAGACACCGACAACAACACCGAACCAACCCGAGAGAGAAACACCATGAAAGCCACCTGGAACCGCATCGTGCAGACCCTGAAGGGCCGTCGCTCTACCCCGTTGTCCGAAGCCGGCACGGAGCCCGTGCTGGACGCTGAATCGCAAAGCCCTGTGGCAGCCGATGCACGCGGTGCCGATGCCCCTCGCCTGAACTGGGCCTACCTGCTGCCCACCGCCCGCACCGTGCGCTGGTTGACTGCTGGCGCTATGGTGGCCGCCGCAGGCCTGATGGTGTACCGCAATCCGCCGGTGCAACACCTGGCGCAAGGCGACCTCGGTGTGCGCCTGAATCAGTTCACCGGTGCCGTGAGCCTCTGGCGCGATGGCAGCGTGTGGGTGGTGCCCGGCCTGCACACGGTGCGCGTGTTCTCGCTGCGTGACCAGAGTTACCGCCCCGAAGCCATGCGCCAGGCCACGGGCAGCGCGCCGCTGCAGTCAGTGGAAGGCCTGTCGCTGGGGCTGGACCTTAGCGTGCGCTATGCCCTGGACCCCAACTCGCCCGCCGTCAAGGCCGGCAACCTGCCCGACAACGTGGGTGTCGACATCGTGGAGCCTGCCGTGCAGGGCCTGGTCTACAAGGTGTTTGCCCGCTACACGGTGCGCGAAATCTTCTCGTCCAAGCGCGCCGAAATTGCACAGATCATCGAAACCGAACTGCGCGCCCGCCTGGCGGCCGATGGCGTGACGCTGCGCAGCCTGCAGATTGGCAAGGTGGACCTGCCCGCGGAGTACCGCCGCGGCATGGACAGCCTGCTGGCCGAAGAGCTGGCGTCCGAAAAAATGCGCTACACGCTGGAGCTGAAAGACAAGCGTGTGAAGGAAACCGAGCTGGACGCCAACGCCGACAAGGTGCGTCGCGAAGTGGCCGCCGAAGCCGCCGCGCGTGAGCAGGTTATCGCTGCCAAGGCCCAGGAAGAGGCCATGAAGCACGTGCTGCCCTTCAAGCAGCGCCAGATCGAACAGCGCCAGCTCGAAGCTGAAGCTGAACGTGTGGCCCGCGTCAAAGCTGCTGAAGGCAGCGCCCAGGCCCGCCGCATCGAAGCCAACGGCGAGGCCGACGCCCGCCAGAAGCTGGCCGAGGCCGAGGCCTACCGCATGGACCGCGTGGGCAAGGTCAACGCCGAGCAAATGGCCCGCGAAGGCGCACTGGTGACCAAACACCCGCTGCTCATTCAGAAGACGCTGGCCGACAAGCTCTCGGACAAGATCCAGGTCATCATCGCGCCCCCACCCACCAATGGCGATTTCATCGGTGCCGCACTGCTGGGCGGTAACCGCAACGCCCAGGCCGGGGCCGCACAGGCTGCTGCCGTGGCCGATGACGCCACCACCACCCAAGCCGTGGAGCAGTGAACATGAACGCCGCCTTCGCAACTTTGCTCGCAGCAGTGGCCTGCGCTGCAGTGACCGTGGCGGCCGAGGCCGCCCCCCAGCCATCGCCCAGCGCCCAGGGCAGCGCCATCGTGGTGCAAGACCAGGCTGGTCTGCGCGCTGCACCGCGCGATGGTGCCCAGCAGCAGACCAGCCTGTGGCAGGGCGAAGTGCTCGAAGTGCGCGGCGAGCGCCTCGACTATCTGCAGGTGTGGGACCACAAGCGCGAGCGCGGTGGCTTCATCCGCGCCAGCGATGTGCGCCGCGTGGCCCTGACCGAGGCCGAAGGCCCCGCGCTGCTGGCCGTGATGCGCTTTGTGCAGGACACCCCGGGTGCCGAAGCGCTGGGCATTGGCCTCACCGCCGCCTACCTGCAAGCCGCGCCCGCCAAGGCCCTGGTGGGTGTGGAGGGTGCCCAGGCTTTCGATGCCCTGGGCACCTTTGCCGACCGCCTGGCGCGCCGTGCCTCGGTGGCCGTGCCGGGCAAGACCTCGGGTGCCACGTTGTCGGCCCACCTGGATGTTGCCAATGGCTACGGCGTGCGCTTTGCCACCTACGAGGTCGAAAGCCGCATGCAGGTCTGCTACGAGGGCGAGGCCTTTCGCCGCGTGCTGGCCATGCCCGTGGCCGATGCCGAGCAGCGCGCCCGTGCCGTCCTGGCGCTGACCCGCCCCGAATGCATCAACCCCGACCTGCCCGCACATGAGCGTGCCAAGGTCACCGCCTGGCAGGCGGAGGTGCTGGAGCGCGCGGACGTGGCGGGCCTGCCCGGCTACCTGCGCAACCGTGTGCAGATGCGGCGCGCCAGCGTGTGGGGCGCCGCAGCCTTCCAGCAGGCGCGTAAGAACGCGGCCGACCCGGCGGTGGCCGCGGCCGCCGCACGCGCCCTGACGGAATTCACTGGCGTGAGCAAGGTTGACCTGCCCGACGAGGACCAGAGCGCCTACAACGACGCTGCCATGCGGGTGAGCGCCGTACGCTGGGCGCTGGTCCCCGCTGCGGCGCCTGTCGCGACCGCCGCCGGAGCCCGCCCCACGCTGCTGACTGAGCCTGGCGCCCCCGGCGAAACCTGTGTGCTGCTGGTGGACGCGCAGCACAGCGCCAAGGCGCCACTGCTGCGCCGCTGCACCTACGGCGTGGTGTGGACTGCATCGGCCAGCATCAACCGCGAAGGCACAGCCTTGGCCCTGGCCGTGCAGCCTATGGAAGGCTGGCGCGAGCTGTGGGTGCTTCGCAAAACGGAAGGCGGCTGGCTGGCCGATGTGCTGCCGCCCGCCGCCGCCACGCCCGAAACCGGCGTGGCCGAGTGGGCGGGCTGGGTGCCCGGCGGCCAGCAGATGCTGGTGGCGCGCGAAGCCCGGGGCCAGGGCCGCTACCGCAAGAGTTTTGAGGTGGTGCGGCTGGAGGGATTGACCACCGAGCGCGTGACGGGCGATGTTGCAGCGCTGCCCCTGTTCCAGCGTTGGCAAGACCCTGCGTGGAAGCGCGAGACGCTCAGTCTGCGGTGAACGAAGCAAGGCAGACCAGGGGAGGATTTGACGGGTTCCGTAAACTTGGTCCCGTCTTCTCTTTCCGAATGCTTGCCCAATGTCTCTCGCCGTTACCCCCTCGCTGTCCACATTGCTCACCGGCGTGGACGCCGCCATCATCGACCTGGACGGAACCATGGTGGACACCATGGGTGATTTCAACGAGGCACTGAACCGCATGCTGCGCGAACTGGAGCTGCCGTCGATTGCGGCGCAGACCATCGAACACATGGTGGGCAAGGGGTCGGAGCATTTGCTGCGTTCAGTGCTCAACCACGTGCTAGCGCAGATAAATCATGCCTCTATTGCTACTGAAATTGAAGCGTTGTATCCATCGGCCTGGGCCAGCTACCAACGCCACTATCTCGCCATCAATGGCCAGTATGCCGGGGTGTATGACGGTGTGGAGGCGGGGCTCCAGGCTTTGCGCGCCCGGGGTCTGCGTCTCGCCTGTCTGACCAACAAGCCCCGGGACTTTGCGCTGCCCTTGCTGCAGTCCAAGGGGTTTGACGGCTATTTCGAGAAGGTCTTCGGTGGCGACTCGTTCGAGCGCAAGAAGCCCGATCCGTTGCCGTTGCTCAAGACCTGCGAAGCCTTGGGTACCGACCCTGCGCGCACTCTCATGGTGGGCGACTCCAGCAACGATGCGCAGGCCGCGCGGGCTGCGGGCTGCCCGGTGGTGCTGGTCACCTATGGCTACAACCACGGCCAGCCCGTGCGGGCCGTGGATGCCGATGGTTTTGTGGATACGCTGGCGCAGCTCGCCTGAGCTGGCAGAGCTTGCCTGTTCAGGCGGTCAGCTGGCGCGGCGCCACGCTGCGGTAATCCAGACGTGATGACGCGGGGGGATTGCTGCGCACGGGGGGGGGCACGGTGTTGTTGGGGCGCGTGGCGTTGTCTGAGAGGCGGAACACCGCCACGGCGTCCACCAGCTGGCCGGCCTGGGTCTTGAGGCTGTCGGCGGCGGCCGCACTTTGTTCCACCAGGGCGGCGTTTTGCTGGGTGGCCTGGTCCATCTGCGTGATGGCCTCGCCGACCTGTGAGACGCCCTGGCTTTGTTCGCTGCTGGCAGCGCTGATCTCGCCCATGATGTCGGTCACACGCCGAATCGCGCTGACCACTTCGGTCATCGTGGCGCCTGCCTTGTCCACCAGGGCCGTGCCGCGCTCCACGCGTTCCACACTGGTCCCAATCAGACCCTTGATCTCCTTGGCGGCCTCGGCGCTGCGTTGCGCCAGGCTGCGCACCTCGCCCGCCACCACAGCAAAGCCCCGACCCTGTTCGCCCGCGCGGGCGGCTTCCACCGCGGCGTTCAGTGCCAGGATGTTGGTCTGGAAGGCGATGCCGTCGATGACGCTGATGATGTCGGCGATCTTGCGGCTGCTGTCGTTGATGCCCTTCATGGTGTCCACCACCTCGGCCACAACGTCTCCGCCCTGCACGGCCACGGTGCTGGCACTCATGGCCAGCTGGTTGGCGGTGCGGGCGTTGTCGGCGTTCTGGCGCACGGTGGAGCCCAGCTCTTCCATGGAGGCGGCGGTTTCCTCCAGTGCGCTGGCCTGCTGCTCGGTGCGGGCGCTCAGGTCGTTGTTGCCGGATGCAATCTCGGCACTGGCCGTGGCCACGCCCTCGGCGCTGTTGCGCACGTTGCCCACGATGGTGGCCAGGCGCGATTGCATGGTGGACAGTGCTTGGAGCAACTGGCCGGTTTCGTCATTGCCACTGGTGGTGATGGGGTGGGTCAGATCGCCATCTGCAATGCTTTCGGCGGCTTGTTGGCCTTGCTGTAACGGGCGCACGATGGAGCGCGTGACGGTCAGGCCCATCAATGCGCCGAGCGCGACGGCCACCAGCGTGCCTACGCCCAACAGCACCTGGCTGGCTTTGGCCAGGGTGGAGGTGTCGGCCTGGCTTTCGGCCAGCTGGGCGGCCATGGTTTTGCGCAGGTCGTCGAGGGATTGAAGGTATTTGTCGGCCAGCGGGCGCAGGTCTTTGTCCACGAGGGCGGGCACGTTGGGTTCGCCACCGCGGTGCAGTTCCCGGATTTCGTTGAGCTTGTCGTTGTAGGCCTGCCGGGCCGTCGCAATTGCGGCCAGAAGCCCCTTGGCCTGGTCGCCTTGCACCAGTGCCTCAATGCGCTTGACSTTGGCTTCCATGCCCTTCGCTGTCGCCTGGGTATCGGCGGTGAGCTTGTCCATGTAGTCGCGGTCGATGGCCTTGAGGAAGGCCTCGGTGCGTACCCAGTTCAGACGGATGTCCGACGCCCAGTCCTCCACAAGGGTTTGCTGCTCGATCTCCTGCGTGGCGACGCGCTCGCTGGCACTTTGCAGGCTGGCAATGCGCCACATCCCTGTGGCCGCAATGAGAGCCGTGATGAGAAGAATGGCGCCGAAGGATGCGCCCAGGCGCAGGCCGACGGAAAGGTTGCTGAGTTTCATGGTGGTGTCTGGCGCGTAAGGGGGCTGGGGGCAGAAGGGGCGTTACAGACGGCTCGTTGCGGGGCGCGGATAGCGCACAAAGCTCGGTTCAGGCCGTGGCCTCGGGCGCTGCGGGTGCACGCAGCGGGAGACCGGTTGTCGCGTTGTCAAAAAAGGGCTGGAAAGGTTGGGCAATGGCTGGAGCGGGGACTGAGGCACAGGCTACTCCCGGGTAGGGGGTGCGTCTGTCGGGCGCGCGACAGCCTTTGCCGGGAGGGCGTGGGTGTTTGCCCTAGGACAACTAGGACGATGACTGGGCGGTCTTGCCCAGCAACGCGTCCTTGAGCTTCCAGTCAGCTGGCGCATTGCCCAGCCAGATACCCAGCAACGCGTTGAAGAACTCGGGTTCCTTGAAGGGCTCTCCCTGCGGCTTGCCCTTGACGGTGATGATGGTGCCGGTACCCGGAATCCAGTCGATCTGGAACTGGTCTCCCGCCACCAGCTTCTTGTGGTCCGAGAAGATCTGGCTCATGCGGAGCACGCCAGGAATGAGCTTGGAGAATGCCGCGCGGTCCATGTTGTCCTCCATGCCGCGCGAGAACAGCTTGCCCAGCTCGGTGGAGTCGATGTCGCGCAGCATGGTGATGCTCATGCGCTTGGGGCCCTTCTGGGCCATGACGTCGGCGGGTGTGCCAGCTTTCTTTTCAAGATACAGCCCCGCCGTGTACACCTTGAACACTGCCTTGTAGCGCACCCCTGCGCCGTTGAGCTGCAGGGTGCTGCCGCTCAGGCTGGCGGTTTCTTCGTACTTCACGTCGGCCACGGTAATGGGCTGGGCAATGGCACTGGCTGCCAACAGGCAAGCTCCCGCCATCACAGCGCATCGCGTCAGGAATTTCATGCGCAGCTCCTTAAAAAAGAACGGTCGTTCGTTTCAAATTGTTGCAGCGCTCCTGTCGGGCCGCAACAGGGTTTTCGAGCGGTTGTGCGATCTCGCTGTGAGGGCTGTCAAATCAGCCCGCTAAAAAAGCTTTGCTACACTTTGGCCCATGTTCATTCACCACGTGTTCATCACAGGTTGCAGCGACCGGGGAGCCTGGCCCTGGCGTCAGCCTGTCGCTTTGAACGCCTGATGGCACCTGGGCAGCAGCCCCAGCGTGCACCCGTGGCCTCCACCCGGATGCGGTGAGGCCGATTGAATGGACCGCAGCGCCCCTTTTCTATTGCACAGGGACACGCGCTGCGACAGCTGGGAGCCCTCCCCGTGATCACAGAACTTGAATTCAAAAGCCTGGCCAGCGAAGGCTATAACCGCATTCCGCTCATGGCCGAGGCCTTTGCGGACCTGGAAACGCCGCTCTCGCTCTATCTGAAGCTGGCGCACACCAAAGACGGCGGCAAGCACAGCTTCCTGCTCGAATCCGTGGTGGGCGGCGAGCGCTTCGGGCGCTACAGCTTCATTGGCCTGCCCGCCCGCACCCTGCTGCGTGCCAGCGGCTTTGGCGACCAGGCCAAGACCGAGGTGGTGACCGACGGTCAGGTGGTCGAGACCGCGCAAGGCAATCCGCTCGATTTCATCGAGGCCTACCAAAAGCGTTTCAAAGTGGCTTTGCGCCCGGGGCTGCCGCGTTTTTGTGGCGGCCTGGCCGGTTACTTCGGCTACGACGCGGTGCGCTACATCGAAAAGAAGCTGGAGACCACCTGCCCACCCGACACCCTGGGCTGCCCCGACATCCTGCTGCTGCAGTGCGAGGAGCTGGCCGTCATCGACAACCTCTCGGGCAAGCTGTACCTCATTGTCTACGCCGACCCGGCCCAGCCGGAGGCGTACGCCAAGGCCAAGAAGCGCCTGCGCGAGCTGAAAGAGCAGCTCAAGTATTCGGTGAGCGCCCCCGTGGTCAAGGCCACCGAAAGCCACCCCGCCCAGCGCGACTTTGCCAAGGCCGACTACCTGGCCGCTGTGAACCGCGCCAAGGAGCTGATTGCTGCGGGTGACTTCATGCAGGTGCAGGTGGGCCAGCGCATCCACAAGCGCTACACCGAGTCGCCCCTGTCGCTGTACCGCGCGCTGCGTTCGCTGAACCCTTCGCCGTACATGTACTTCTACGACTTTGGCGATTTCCATGTGGTGGGCGCCAGCCCCGAGATCCTGGTGCGCCAGGAGAAGACCGACGAAGGCACCAAGGTCACCATCCGCCCCCTGGCCGGCACCCGCCCGCGCGGCGCCACGCCCGAGAAGGACAAGGCCACCGAGGTCGAACTCATCAACGACCCCAAGGAACGCGCCGAACACGTGATGCTCATCGACCTGGCGCGCAACGACATCGGCCGCATCGCCAAAACCGGCACCGTGAAGGTGACCGAGGCCTTTGCAGTGGAGCGCTACAGCCATGTGATGCACATCGTGAGCAACGTGGAAGGCATCCTGCACGACGGCATGACCAGCATGGATGTGCTCAAGGCCACCTTCCCCGCCGGCACGCTGACCGGTGCGCCCAAGGTGCACGCCATGGAACTCATCGACCAGCTCGAACCCACCAAGCGCGGCCTTTACGGCGGCGCCTGCGGTTACCTGAGCTACGCGGGCGACATGGACGTGGCGATTGCGATCCGCACCGGCATCATCAAGAACGGAACGCTCTACGTGCAGGCGGCTGCCGGTGTGGTAGCTGACTCGGTGCCCGAGCTGGAATGGAAAGAAACCGAACACAAGGCCCGTGCGCTGCTGCGTGCAGCAGAGCTGGTCGAGGAGGGGCTGGAATGACCTTCGCTATCACCCGAGTCAAACCCTGCACCACGATGGAGGACGTGCGCCGCGAAGTGAACGCGCTGGACGACGTCCTGGTGCCCTTGCTGGTGGAGCGCGTGGGCTACATGACCCAGGCCGCCCGCATCAAGCAAGGTGTGGAACAGGTGCGCGATGAAGCGCGCATCGAGGCCATCGTGGCCCGCGTGCGCGAACGCGCTGGGGCCGAAGGCGGCGACGCCGACGTGATGGAAGCCATCTACCGCAGCCTCATGGAAGCCTGCATTGCCTATGAACACCGCGAGTTCGCCCGTCTGCGCGAGCCCGCCCTTGCCGGGAGCGCCGCATGACTAAACTCTTGATGGTCGATAACTACGACAGCTTTACCTACAACATCGTCCAGTACTTTGGTGAACTGGGTGCCGAGGTCGAGGTGTTCCGCAACGACGAGATCACCGTGGCCGAGATCGAAGCACGCCTCAACGCGGGCCAGCTCGACCGCCTCGTCATCTCGCCCGGCCCTTGCTCGCCCGCAGAGGCGGGTATCTCGGTAGCAGCGATCAAGCACTTTGCCGGCAAGCTGCCCATCCTGGGCGTGTGCCTGGGCCACCAGAGCATTGGCGCGGCCTTCGGCGGCAACATCATCCGCGCGCAGGAGCTGATGCACGGCAAGACCAGCGTCATCACCACCACGCAAAAGGGCGTGTTTGCCGGGCTACCCGAGCAGTTCACCGTCAACCGCTACCACTCGCTGGCCATCGAGCGCGCCACCTGCCCCGATGTGCTGGAGGTGACGGCCTGGACGGAGGACGGCGAGATCATGGGCGTACGCCACAAGACGCTGGCGATCGAAGGCGTGCAGTTCCACCCCGAAAGCATCCTCACCGAACACGGCCACGCCATGCTCAAGAACTTTCTGGAGCAGCGCGCATGAGCTTCATCGACGCCCACCAGCTGGTGATGTTTATCGCCGCAGGCTGGCTGCTCAACCTCACGCCAGGCCCCGATGTGCTTTACATCGTGACCAACGCGCTCAAGACCGGCACCCGCGCGGGCATCGTGGCGGGGCTGGGCATCACGGCTGGGTGTTTTGTGCACATCTTTGCGGCCGCCGTGGGCGTGGGCGCGCTGCTGGCCGCATCGGCCACGGCGTTCACCGTGCTCAAGTGGATCGGTGCAGCGTACCTGATGTGGATGGGCGTGCGCATGCTGTTATCCAAGCCCGGTGCCGACGGGGGCAACAGCGCAGCGCTGGCAGCCGCGCAGGCGGCCCCTGCGCAGCACACACCGCTGCGCAAGGTGTTCCTCGGTGGCTTCTGGACCAATGTGCTCAACCCCAAGGTCGCGATCTTCTTCCTGGCCTTCGTGCCGCAGTTCATCGCGCCGGGCGCGGACAACAAGGCGCTGGCCTTTGTGCTGTTGGGCGTGCTGTTCAACCTCAACGCCGTCCCCGTCAATGTGGGCTGGGCGCTGGCGGCATCGTGGATGGCACGGCGCGCCGGGGTGATCCAGCGCGGCATGCACTGGCTGGACCGCGTGGCCGGTGCCATGTTCATCGGCTTCGGGCTCAAGCTGGCCTTCACAGACCAGCCCTCTGCATAAATACCAGGAGACATTCCATGCCCATTACCCCCCAGGAAGCGCTGCAGCGCACCATCGAGCACCGCGAAATCTTCCACGACGAGATGCTGCACCTGATGCGGCTCATCATGAACGGCGAACTCTCGCCCGTCATGACCGCGTCCATCATCACCGGCCTGCGCGTGAAGAAGGAAACCATCGGCGAGATCACCGCAGCCGCGCAGGTGATGCGCGAGTTCAGCACCAAGGTGCACGTCAAGGACGCGACCCACATGGTGGACATCGTGGGCACGGGCGGCGACGGAGCCAACACCTTCAACATCTCCACCTGCTCGATGTTCGTAGCCGCCGCAGCGGGCGCCAAGGTCAGCAAACATGGCGGGCGCGGTGTGTCGAGCAAAAGCGGCAGCGCCGATGTGATGGAGGCCCTGGGCATCCACATCAACCTCAAGCCCGAGCAGATCGCCCAGTGCATCGCAGAAGTCGGCATCGGCTTCATGTTTGCGCCCAACCACCACCCCGCCATGAAAAACGTGGCCCCGGTGCGCAAGGAACTGGGCGTGCGCACCATCTTC
Organism: Acidovorax sp. LjRoot204; assembly: GCF_056175785.1. Lineage (NCBI taxonomy): Bacteria > Pseudomonadati > Pseudomonadota > Betaproteobacteria > Burkholderiales > Comamonadaceae > Acidovorax > Acidovorax sp. LjRoot204. The sequence goes on along the minus strand of NZ_JBGFFF010000002.1, from coordinate 35,188 downwards.
AACATCCTGGGCCCGCTGACCAACCCGGCCGGTGCGCCAAACATCCTGATGGGCGTGTTCCACCCCGACCTCGTCGGTATCCAGGTGCGCGCGCTGCAGCGCCTGGGCGCCGAACACGCGCTGGTGGTGTACGGCCGTGACGGCATGGATGAAGTGAGCCTGGGCGCCGCCACGCTGGTCGGTGAGCTGAAGAACGGCCAGATCACCGAATACGAGATCCACCCTGAAGACTTCGGCCTGCCGATGGCCAGCAACCGGGCGCTCAAGGTCGAAACACCCGAGCAGTCGCGTGAGATGCTGATCGGCGTGCTCAAGGGCGAACCCGGTGCCGCGCAGGACATCGTCTGCCTGAATGCAGGCGTGGCCCTCTATGCCGCCAACGTGGCCGAGTCCATCCAGACGGGCATTGCCAAGGCACGCGCTGCGATTGCCTCCGGCGCCGCGCTGGCCAAGCTGGAGCAGGTGGTCACGCGCACGCATGCGCTGGCCACAGCGGTCTGATACGGCGGCCTGACCCAGCCATGTGGCACGACCCGGGCACCTGGATCGCACTGGGCGTCTCTGCCCTGTTTATCGTGGCCGGGGTCGTGATGCATCGCGTGTTCACCCGCATTCTGAAACAGGGCTCCGCTGAGCCCACCGAAACCGACAAGGCAGCCAACCATGAGTAGTGACATCCTCAATAAGATCGTGGCCGTCAAGCATGAAGAAGTGGCCGCCGCCAAGAAGCGCCTGCCGTTCGACGCCATGCGCGCCGACGCCGAGAGCCGCGTGCTCACGCGCGACTTTGAAGGCGCGCTGCGCGCCAAGATCGCCAAGGGCCAGGCGGCGGTGATTGCCGAGGTCAAGAAGGCCAGCCCCAGCAAGGGCGTGCTGCGCGCTGACTTCGAGCCCGCTGACATTGCGCAAAGCTATATGGAAGGCGATGGCAAGGTCAGCGCGGCCTGCCTGTCGGTGCTGACCGACCGGCAGTTCTTTCAGGGCCAGCCCGACTATCTGAAGCAGGCCCGCGCCAGCACCTTACTGCCGGTGCTGCGCAAGGACTTCATGGTGGATGCGTACCAGATCTACGAATCCCGCGCCATGGGCGCCGATGCCATCCTGCTGATCGCTGCCTGCCTGGATGACGCCCAGATGGCTGACTTCGAGGCCATTGCCCGCAGCCTGGACATGGCCGTGCTGGTGGAGGTGCACGACCGCCCCGAGCTGGAGCGGGCGCTCAAGCTCAAGACCCCGCTGGTGGGCATCAACAACCGCAACCTGCGCACGTTTGAAGTCACGCTGGACACCACCCTGGGCATGCTCAAGGATGTGCCTGCGGACCGTTTGCTGGTCACCGAGTCCGGCATCCTCAAGCCTGCCGATGTGAAGACCATGCGCGACGCGGGTGTGCACGCCTTTCTGGTGGGCGAGGCCTTCATGCGGGCGGATGACCCTGGCCTGGCGCTGGCCAAGCTGTTCGCTTGACAGTGATCGATCACTATGTTTTTGATAGCTGCTGGAGCATATGTAACTAGCGCTACCAACCCATTTCGCCATGAATCCCTCTGAAATGCCCGCCACGCAACTCCAGACGGCCCAACCCGCCGACTGGCCGGTGGCCCCTGGCTGGCAGCCCTTGGTGGACGCCTTTTTTGCAGGCGCGCGTGGGCAGGCGTTGCTCGCTCACTTGCAGGCGCGGCTGCAGGCGGGAGCAGCGATCTTTCCGCCCCAGCCGTTGCGCGCGCTGGACCTGACGCCACCCGAAGACGTGCGCGTGGTCATCCTGGGGCAGGACCCGTACCACGGCCGGGGCCAGGCCGAGGGGCTGGCATTTTCGGTGGCGCCGGGCGTGCGGCTGCCGCCCTCGCTGCAGAACATCTTCAAGGAAATGCAGCGCGACCTGGGGGTGGCGTTTCCCCCGTTCCCGAACCCCGGCGGTAGCCTGGTCAAGTGGGCAAAGAATGGCGTGCTGCTGCTCAACACCTGCCTCACGGTGGAAGAGGGCCAGGCCGCCAGCCATGCGGGCAAGGGCTGGGAAGAGCTGACCGACACCGTCATCCGCCACGTGGCCGAGGGCCCGCGTCCGGTGGTGTTCATGCTCTGGGGCTCGCACGCACAGGGAAAGCGCGCGTGGATTCCCGCAGACCGGGGGCACCTGGTGCTCACTTCCAACCACCCCTCGCCGCTGTCGGCCCTGCGCCCGCCGGTGCCCTTCATTGGCAACGGGCACTTTGGCAAGGCGCGGGATTTTCGCGCGCAGCACGGGTACTGAGCAGGGTTCGCAACACCGCACGCGCGCCATGACCGACGCAGACGTGGAGGCGCAAATCTTCGCCTTGCTGGCGCAGCGCAAGCCGCACACGACGATCTGCCCGTCAGAGGTCGCTCGGGCGTTGGTGCCAGAGGGCGGTGATTGGCGCCACTACATGCCTCAAGTCAGGCAGGTGGCGCAGGTTTTGGCCCAGCAGCACCGCCTGCGCGTCACGCGCGGCGGGGTGCCGGTGGATGCCAAAGCGCCCGGCGGCCCGATTCGCCTCGGTCTGCCGATGGATGACCAGCCCAGCGAATAACCCACGCCAAGGGCTACCACGGCTGCGGTAGCCGTTCCTTGAGCAGCTCCAGAAACGCCTGCGCCGCCACCGGCAGGCTGCGCCCGGCCAGGGTCTGGAGTTCGATGTCGCGCAGGTCCATGCCAGGGTCGCTGATGGGCAGGGCCACGATGGCGCCTTCGGCCACCAGGTGGCGCACGGCGATCTCGCTGGCCACCGACATCCCGCCGCCCAGCTGCACAAAGTTGACCACCGTCTTGGCGTGGTTGCTGATGAGCACGGCCTCCAGCTGCAGGCCCTGGCGGCTGCAGACGATGTCGATCATCTGGCGCACCGTGGTTTCAGGAGGGGGTAGCGCGAGGGGGTACCCGGCCATCTGCGCCAGGGTCACGCTGCCTGCGCTGGCCAGCGGGTGGCCCGGGGGCAGCAGGGCCAGCACCGGCGCGCTCTGGCGGTAGGCCACGTCGATGTCCTTGTGCGGTGCGCGGCTGAAGCACAGGCCGATGTCGGCTGCGCCGCTGCGCACGGCGTCGGGCACCTGGGCCGTGGGCAAGGCGATCACGCTGAACTGCACCCCTGCGTACGTGCGCTGGAACTCCACGCACAGGCGCGGCACCAGCTCGTTCGCAAACGCATCCGATGTGGCCAGGCGCACCTGCCCCGCACGCAGGCCCTGCAGCGCGCCGATCTCGCCCAGCGCGCGCTCGGCGTCCAGCAACGTGCGGCGCGCGTGCACCGCGAGGATCTCGCCCGCCGCCGTCAACACCATGCCGCGCGGGTGGCGCTCAAAGAGGGGCGTGCCCAGCTGGGCCTCCAGCCCCGCGATCTGGCGGCTCAGTGCCGAGGCGGCCACATGCAGCCGGGCCGAAGCCTCGGTGAGCGATCCACTCTGCGCCACGGCCAGAAAGTAGCGCAGGGTGGTGTCTTGCAGCAGGTGGGGACGCATGGAGGAAGGGGCGGAGAGGGAGGTGTTCAGTATGCGCCGGTTTGCCGTGGTGGCAAAGCAGCTTGCTGAAATGCTGGTGGTCAAGCAAGGCGCAGCTTCCTAAGATGGTTCCATCCTCTGTTGTGTCCGATTTCTTTGCGGGAGTGCTCTGTATGCGTCTACTTTCCTGGGGCCGTGGTGTCTGGGGCCTGGCCGGCCTGCTGGTGCTGGCATCTGCCGCGCAGGCACAAGCCAACTGGCCGGATCGCCCTGTGCGGGTGATCGTGCCCTTCCCCGCCAGCGGCGCGACCGACCTGGTGGCCCGCACCGTTACCCAGCGCGTCGCGGCCGACCTGGGACAGCAACTGGTGGTGGACAACAAGCCCGGCGCTGGCGGCACCCTGGGCACGGCCGAGGCGGCCAAGGCCGCGCCCGACGGCTACACCCTGCTGCTGACCACCAGCAGCACACATGCCATCTCGCCCCACCTCATGCCCAAGCTGGCTTATGACCCGCGCAAGGACTTCACGCCGGTGGCCCATGTGGCCGACGCACCCAGCGTGCTGCTGGTCACCAACAGCCTGCCGGTCAAGACCGTGGGCGAGCTGATTGCCTACGCCAAGGCCCACCCCGGCAAGCTCAACTACGCCACCAGCGGCAATGGCACCATCGTGCACCTGAACACGGCCGCCTTCAGCGCCCAGGCGGGTGTGGAGATGACGCACATCCCCTACAAGGGCACGGCCCTGGCCATCCCGGACCTGATTGCCGGGCAGACGCATGTGCTGTTTGACTCTCTGCCCACCGGCATGCCGCACGCCAAGGCCGGACGCCTGCGCGCCATCGCGGTGACCAGCGAAAAGCGCAGCACCCTGGCGCCCGAGCTGCCCACGCTGGCCGAGTCCGGCCTGCCCGGTTATTCGTCGGTGACCTGGTTTGGTGTGTACCTGCCTGCGGGCGCACCGCCCGCGCTGGTCGAGAAGGTGCACAAGGCCTTCGCCAAAGCCGTGCAGGCGCCCGAAGTGGCCGAGAGCCTGGCCAAGCTGGGCGTGGAGCCCGCCGCACCGCGCACGCCCGCGCAGTTTGGTGCCATGGTGCAGGCCGACAGCAACCGCTGGGCGACGGTGATTCGCCAACACAAAATAACCCTGGAGTGACATCCCCCTGAGCGGCTTTGCCGCTTCCCCCTTCTCTCGAATGGCGTTGCCATTCGGGAAGGGGGACGACGCCCTCGGTGCGGGGCGGCCCTTCCTCGGCGTCCCTCGCTTTGCGCCGCGCCGGTTTCATGCAGCCCGCCCTGTGCGGGGCAACAGAGTCAGAACGCTATGAATACCCCATCCCTCGACTGGTCCCTTCCCTACGCCTCTAACCGCAGTGCGGTCATGGGCCGCAACGTGGTCTCCACCTCGCAGCCGCTGGCGGCGCAGGCGGGCCTGCGCATGCTGCTGGCAGGCGGCAACGCGGTGGACGCCGCCATTGCCGCTGCCATGGCGCTCACGGTGGTGGAGCCCACGGGCTGCGGCCTGGGCAGCGACGGGTTTGCCATCGTGTGGGATGGCAAGGAGCTGCATGGCCTCAATGCTTCGGGCCGCTCGCCTGCGGCATGGACGCCGGAATATTTCGAGAAGCTGGGCGGCATTCCCGAAACCGGCTGGAACGCCGTCACCGTACCGGGTGCCGTGTCGGCCTGGGTGGCCTTGTCCAAGCGCCTGGGCAAGCTGCCGTTTGCACAACTGGCCCAGCCCGCCATCGACTACGCGCGCAACGGCTTTCCGGTGTCGCCCACCATCGCCCGCCTGTGGGCGCTGGGCGCGGCCAAGCTGGGCACGCAGCCCGGGTTTGCCGAGTGCTTCATGCCGAATGGTCGCGTGCCCCAGGCGGGCGAAATCTTCCGCAGCGACGCCCATGCGCGCACGCTGGAGCTGATTGCCGAGACCGAGGGCGAGGCCTTCTACCGGGGCGTGATTGCCGAACGCATTGCCGCCCATGCGCAAGCCAACGGCGGCGCCATGACGATGGCCGACCTGGCCGCGCACCAGGCCGACTGGGTGGGCACCATCCAGCAGCGGTTTGGGGACTCGGTCATCCACGAGATCCCGCCCAACGGCCAGGGCATTGCCGCGCTGATGGCGCTGGGCATGCTCGACGCGCACGGCATTGGCGCGCACCCGGTGGACGATGTGGAGACCGTGCACGCCAGCATCGAGGCCATGAAGCTCGCGTTTGTCGACCTGCACCAGTACAACGCCGACATCGACGCCATGCCGGTGAAACCGGATGCGCTGCTGAACCCCGACTACCTGCGCAGCCGCGCCGCGCTGATCGACACCACGCGCGCTGGCGACCCCGGCTACGGCGCGCCGCGCCCCGGCGGCACGGTGTATCTGGCGGCGGCCGACGCGTCCGGCATGATGGTCTCGTTCATCCAGTCCAACTACATGGGCTTTGGCTCAGGCGTAGTGGTGCCGGGCACGGGCATCAGCCTGCAGAACCGSGGCCATGGCTTCAACCTGATCCCGGGCCACGCCAACCAGGTGGCGCCGCGCAAGCGCCCCTCGCACACCATCATCCCGGCCTTTGCGATGCATGCCGACGGCACGCCGCAGATGGCGTTTGGCGTGATGGGCGGCCCCATGCAAAGCCAGGGCCACACCCAGATGGCGCTGCGCGTGCTGCGCTACGGCCAGAACCCGCAGGCAGCCGCTGATGCGCCGCGCTGGCGCATCACCGGCGGCAAGGGCGTGGCGGTGGAGCCAGGCTTTGACCCCGCCGTGGTCGCCGCACTGCGTGCACGTGGGCACGAGGTGACGGTGGAAGAGGGCAACGGCGTGTTCGCCTTTGGCGGCGCGCAGCTGGTGCTGAAGAACGGCAACAGCTACATCGCTGGCTCCGACCCGCGCAAGGACGGGCACGCGGTGGCGTTCTGATCCATGCCCAGGCGGCGGGCTTGAAGCTATTGAATATATAGCTGCTCAGGCATATTGCACTAGCGCTACCGGCTGTTTTGGTGCTTAACGGGTCTCGCGCACGGTCAGCCAGGCGCTGGCCGCGCCGCTGAGCACGATGGCCGCGATGCCCGCCATGGACCACGCATCGGGCACATGGCGGTACACCAGCCAGCCCGCCAGCATGGCAAACCCGATCTGTGAATACAGGAACGGCGCAATCGTCACCGGCGTGGTGCGCGCATAGGCGTTGAGCAGCAGCATGTGGCCCACCGCGCTCGACAGGCCCATGGTGAACATGCCGGCCCACAGCCACGGGTCGCTCACCGGCTGCCAGAAGAACGGCACGCCCAGCGACACCAGCGCGGTGGCGATCCAGCTGGTGTAGAGCTGCGTGGTGGCGGGGCTCTCGTGCCCGGCCATCTTGCTGCTCAGCACCTGGTAGCCGGTGCCCGCAGCCAGCATGCAAAGCGGCCACAGCAGCGCCCAGGTGAAGGCCTCGCCGCCGGGCCGGATGATGGCCAGCGTGCCCGCCAGGCCCGTCACCACCAGCAGCCAGCGCAAAGGGCTCACCGGCTGGTGCAGCCACAGGGCCGCCACCACCGTCACACACAGCGGCACCGTGGCCACGATGGCCGTGAACTCCGCCAGCGGCAGGGCCGTGAGGCTGATGAAGCCGAACAGGCTGGTCATGGCGAACAGCGCGCCGCGCAAGGCCTGGAAGCGGGGCTGTGTGGTGCGCAGGGCTGGGCGCCCCGCCCGTTGCAGCACGAAGGCCGTGGTCAGCAGCGACTGGAACACATAGCGCATCCACAGCGCCATGACGATGGGCACACCCACACTGACCAGCTTGCTCGCGGCGTCCAGCAGCGCAAAGAACGCGCAGGCTGTGACGGCGAGCGCGATGCCCGCCAGCGCCGCACGCCGGCGGGCTGCAGGGCTGGTCGACGTCGCAGGGCCTGAGGAACTCACGGCGTGCTGCGTGCACGCTCCAGCAGCATGGCGTCGCCATAGCTGAAGAAGCGGTACTGCTGCGCAATGGCGTGCCGGTACAGGCCCATGATGTGGGCGTAGCCCGCAAACGCGCTCACCAGCATCATCAGCGTGCTCTTGGGCAGGTGGAAGTTGGTGACCAGCACATCCACCACCTGGAATGCAAAGCCCGGTGTGATGAAGATGTTGGTGTCGCCAGAGGCCTGGCCCGTCTTCGCCCAGGATTCGAGTGTGCGCACGGTGGTGGTGCCCACGGCCACCACGCGGCCGCCGCGCTGGCGGCAGCGCTCCAGCGCGGCCAGCGTGGCCAGCGGAATCTCGTACCACTCGCTGTGCATCTGGTGCTCGGCCAGGTTCTCGGTCTTGCAGGGTTGGAAGGTGCCTGCGCCCACGTGCAACGTGACGCTGGCGCGCTCGATGCCGCGTGCGGCCATGTCGGCCAGCACGCCTTCGTCAAAGTGCAGCGCGGCAGTGGGCGCGGCCACGGCGCCGGGGTTGCGCGCGAACACGGTCTGGTAGCGCTGGCTGTCCTCGGCCTCGTCCGGGTCGTGGTCGGTGTTTTGCTGGCGCTCGATGTAGGGCGGCAGCGGCAGGTGGCCGTGGCGGTCCATCAGCTCCCAGGGTGACTCGCCTGCGGGGCCGTGCAGCGCAAAGCGGAACAGCGGGCCGTCCTCGGTGGGCCAGCGGCCCAGCAGCTGCGCGTCAAAGCCGCCCGCCTTGCGGCCACCAGCCATGTGCACCACGCTGCCGGGCAGGGGCTTCTTGCTGACCTTCATGTGGGCCACGACTTCATTACCTGGGTTGCCAGCCTCTGCGGGCAACACGCGTTCGATCAGCAGCTCCAGCTTGCCGCCGCTGGCCTTCTCGCCAAAGATGCGTGCCTTGACCACGCGCGTGTCGTTGAAGACGAGCAGGTCGCCCTCGCGCAGCAGGCCGGGCAGCTCGCGAAAGATGCGGTCCACCGGCTGCATGGCGCGGCCGTCCAGCAGGCGCGAGGCGCTGCGTTCGGGCGCGGGGTGCTGGGCAATGAGTTCGGGGGGCAGCGAGAAGTCGAAGTCGCTGAGGGTGAACACGCGGGGCGTGGAAGGGCCGCCGGAGGCGAGGGGCGCACTGGTTGCGCCGCTGGAGAGATCAGTCATCGTGCTTGAGGGCCGAACGGGCCCGTGCCAAGGTAAAAATTGCGGAAGGCGCGATTGTCCCACGGGGCTGCAGCCCCTGCAGGCGCGGTGCTAGGGCGAGGTGGTGAATGCCACCGGTGCCGGTACGCTGTGCACCAGCCGTTGCACGTCATCGGCCTGGGCCAGGGTGGTGCCCGGGTGCAGCAAGGCGGCAGCGCCTGCGGCCACGCCCCAGCGCAGCGCCTCGGCGGGCGCATCGCCCCGGTCCAGCGCCCAGACCAGTGCCGCCAAAAAGCAGTCCCCAGCGCCCGTGGTGCCGGTCGTAGCGGGCACGTTCAGCGCTGGCGCCTGCCATACCCCCTCCCGCGTGGCCAGCACGGCGCCTTGCTCGCCCACCGACAGGGCCACGGTGTCGGCGGCGCCGCTGCGCACCAGCGACTGGGCGGCAGTGCACCAGTCGGCCGCCTGTTCCAGGGGCTGTTGCAACAGGTCGCGCAGCTCGCGCAGGCTGGGTTTGACCAGCGCCACCCCGGCCTGCAATGCCGCCGCCAGCGGCGGCCCCGAGGTGTCGACGGCCACCCGCACGCCCCGGCCGGATGCGGCGCGCGCCAACTGGGCGTAGAAGTCGTCCGGCGTGCCAGGCGGCAGGCTGCCGCTGGCGATCAGCCAGCGGGGTGGCGGTGTGTGGGTAGCCAGCGCATCCAGGCAGGCCTGCCACTCGCTGGCCTGCAGCGTGGGGCCGGGCAGCACAAACCGAAACTCCTGGCCCGTGCTGGTCTCGACCACCGAAAAGTTCTCGCGCGTGTCGCCCGCAATGCGCTGCAGCCGCGTGGGCACGCCCTCGCCGGCCAGCAACTGCTGCACCTGGGCGCCCGCCGCGCCGCCCGCCAGTGCCCACGCGCTCACGTCCGCGCCCAGGCGGTGCAGCACCCGCGCCACGTTGATGCCGCCGCCCCCCGCAAACCGCCGCACCGGGCCGCAGCGCAGCTTGTGTGTGGGGACCACGTGGTCGGTGGTGGTCGCCAGGTCCAGGGCGGGGTTGAGCGTCAGGGTGATGATCAGTGCAGGCATGGGCTACCAGACCTTGTCGGAGAAGCCGGACCACAGCTCGTCCAGGTCGGGAAAGCGCCACTTCTCGGGGTCTTCGCGTGCCACGATCTTCTCGTTGCAGTCCGGGGCGGCCAGGTTCACCACCTCGGGCGGAATGCGCAGGTCGGACTTGGTCGAGAAAAACACCTTGACGATGGGGGTGGTCAGCGCGGTGGGCGATTGCTCAGTCACGATGCCGATGCGACCCGAGGTCAGCCGCACCAGCGAGCCCACGGGGTAGATGCCGATGCTTTTGACAAACGCCTGAAAGATGCGTGCGTCAAAGTGGTCCCTGGTCCACTCGGCCATGCGGCGCAGCGACTCGGCCGGGTCCCAGCCGCGCTTGTAGGGCCGGTCGGAGGTGATGGCGTCGTATACGTCGCAGATGGCCGTCATGCGGGCGATCACGCTGATGCCTTCGCCCTGCAGCTTGTCGGGGTAGCCCGAGCCGTCCACCTTTTCATGGTGGTGGAGGCAGGCGTCCAGCACGGCGTCGGGCACGTTACCTCCCTCCTTGAGCATGTGGTAGCCCTCCACCGGGTGGCTGCGCACCACGGTGAACTCCTGGTCGGTGAGCTTGCCGGGCTTGTTGAGCACTGCCAGCGGGATGGCCGCCTTGCCCAGGTCGTGCAGCAGGCCCGCCATGCCAGCGAGCCGCTGCTGGTCGTCCTTGAGCTTGAGCTGCTTGGCCAGGGCCACCATGAGTGCGCACACCGCCACCGAATGCATGTAGGTGTAGTCGTCGGCCGTCTTCAGCCGCGCCAGGCTGATGAGTGCGCCGGGGTTGCGGGTGACGGAGTCGGAGATTTCTTCCACCAGGCTCTGTGCACTGGCCGAGTCCACTGYGCGGCCCATGCGGGCTTCGTTGAACATCGAGACCACCGCTTCCTTGGACTTGACGCAGATGGCGGCGGCCATCCTCAGTTCGCTGTGCATGTCCGCCGGTTGGCGGTCCCGCTTGGGGGGAGGAGGGGGTGAGGGCAGCGTCACCTTGATGGGGGGCAGGTCCTCCAGGCGGCTGAAGTCGGTCTCGATCTGCGCATCCACCTCTTCGCGCGACATCGACGCCGTGCCTGCGGCCACATCCAGGCCCTTGTCGGTGTCGATCCAGATTTCCTGAATGGCAGTGGCCTGGATGCGGGCGAGGTCCTTGGGGTCCTTGAGCAGGAACTTGGCCCGCCAGAAGGGGTGCTCCATCCACGAGCCGCAAAACTCGTGCAGGTACATGCCCAGGGTCAGGTGTTGGATTTGAATGCGCTTGAGCATGACGGGGCCCCGGACTCGAAAACACGCCGTGATCAGGCGTTAGCAATGGTAACCATGGTAGCCTTTTCAGGCTGCGATCTCCGCTCTTTTTCCCTAGCAAATTGCTCTCCATGCCCGCTGCCGCCCCTGCTCCCGCCAAACCCACTGCGCGCTCCGCCGTCCCGGCCGCGCGTGGCCAGGGTGCGGCCTCGGTGGCGCAGAAGGCGTTGCAAAAACTGGGCCTGCGCCGCGATATCGACCTGGCCCTGCACCTGCCCTTGCGCTATGAGGATGAAACCCGCATCACCCCGCTGGCCAACGCGCGCGACGGCCAAACGGTGCAGATCGAGGCCACGGTCACTGCCAGCGAGGTGCAACTGCGCCCCCGCCGCCAGCTGCTGGTGCAGGTAGAGGATGACACCGGCAGCTGTGAGCTGCGCTTTTTCAGCTTCTACCCGTCGCACCAGAAGACCCTGGCCGTGGGCGCGCGCCTGCGCATTCGGGGCGAGGTCAAAGGCGGCTTCTGGGGGCGGCAGATGCTGCACCCGGCCTTCCGCGTGGCGGGTGGCGAGTTGCCCGCCGCTCTCACGCCCGTCTACCCCACCACCGCCGGACTGCCCCAGCCCTACCTGCGCCGGGCCGTCGTCAGTGCGCTGACGCGGGTGGATTTGTCGGACACCCTGCCACCCGGCACAGAGCCACCGATGGCACGGGTTTATGGTCCCAATGGCCTGCAGCGCAGGTTCAGCTTGCGCGAGGCGCTCACTTTTTTGCACCATCCCACGCCCGATGTGGCGCTGTCCACGCTGGAGGACCAGAGCCACCCCGCCTGGCAGCGGTTGAAGGCGGAGGAGTTGCTGGCCCAGCAGCTGTCGCAGCAGCAGTCGCGGCGCGAACGCGACATGCTGCGCGCGCCGGTGCTGCGGCCCCGGCGCAGCACCGACGGCGCCTTGCCATTGCACGAACAGTTGATGGGCGTATTGCCGTTTGACCTGACGGCGGCCCAGCGCCGCGTGGGCGAAGAGATTGCGGCCGATCTGGCCCGCCAGGTGCCCATGCACCGGCTGCTGCAGGGCGATGTGGGTTCGGGCAAAACCGTGGTGTCGGCCCTGGCCGCCTGCCTGGCCATGGACGCGGGCTGGCAGTGCGCGCTGATGGCACCCACCGAAATCCTGGCCGAGCAGCACTTTGCCAAGATGATCGGCTGGCTCGAACCGCTGCTGGCCGCACACGGCCGCAAGGTGGCCTGGCTGGTGGGCGGGCAAAAGAAGAAGGACCGTACTGCCATGCTGGCGCTGGTGGCCAGCGGCGAGGCGGCGCTGGTGGTGGGCACGCACGCCGTGATCCAGGACCAGGTGCAGTTCAAGAACCTGGCGCTGGCCATCATCGACGAGCAACACCGCTTCGGCGTGGCCCAGCGGCTGGCCTTGCGGCAAAAGTTGGCGGCCCACGGCATGGAGCCGCACATGCTCATGATGAGCGCCACGCCCATCCCGCGCACTTTGGCGATGAGCTACTACGCGGACCTGGATGTGTCGGTGATCGACGAGCTGCCGCCAGGCCGCACGCCCATCGTCACCAAGCTGATTGCCGACAGCCGCAAGGACGAGGTGATCGAACGCATCGGCGCGCAGGTGGAGGCCGGGCGGCAGGTGTACTGGGTGTGCCCGCTGATCGAAGAGAGCGAGGCGCTGGACCTCTCCAACGCCACCGCCACACACGCCGACCTGAGCGAGGCCTTGCCGGGCTGCATGGTCGGCCTGCTGCACTCGCGCATGCCCACCGCCGAGAAGAAGGCCGTGATGGCGCTCTTCACCAGTGGCCAGATGGGCGTGCTGGTCAGCACCACCGTGATCGAGGTGGGCGTGGACGTGCCCAACGCCTCGCTCATGGTCATTGAACATGCCGAGCGTTTTGGCCTCTCGCAGCTGCACCAGCTGCGCGGCCGCGTGGGGCGCGGCGCGGCGGCCTCGGCCTGTGTGCTGCTGTACGCCACCAACGACAGCGGCCGCGTGGGTGAAACCGCCAAGGAGCGCCTGCGCGCCATGGCAGAGACCAACGATGGCTTCGAGATTGCCCGGCGCGACCTGGAGATCCGGGGGCCCGGCGAGTTTCTGGGCGCCCGTCAGTCGGGCGATGCGCTGCTGCGGTTTGCCGACCTGGCGACCGACACCCATCTGCTGGAATGGGCGCGCGAGCTGGCCCCCCAGATGCTGGACCGCTACCCGGAATTGGCCGCCAAACACGTGGCGCGCTGGTTGGGTGGAAAATCGGACTATCTCAAGGCATGAGACGCTCAGAACGACACTGACGTGGCCCGCAGGAACACACCATGACCCTCACCGAACTCAAGTACATCGTTGCGGTGGCCCGCGAGAAGCACTTTGGCCATGCGGCCGASGCCTGCTATGTSTCSCAACCCACKCTCTCGGTGGCCATCAAGAAGCTGGAAGAAGAGCTGGACGTGAAGCTGTTCGAGCGCAGCGCGGGCGAAGTCACGGTGACCCCGCTGGGCGAGGACATTGTTCGCCAGGCGCAAAGCGTGCTSGASCAGGCCGCSGSCATCAAGGARATCGCCAAGCGYGGMAARGACCCGYTGGCMGGSCCGCTSAMSCTSGGCGTGATCTACACCATCGGGCCSTAYCTKCTGCCCGASCTGGTGCGCCAGKYSATCRCGCGCACSCCGCAGATGCCGCTGRTGCTGCAGGAGAACTTCACCGYCAAGCTGCTSGAGATGCTGCGYRCSGGCGAGATCGACTGCGCSATCMTGGCCGAGCCYTTYCCCGACACCGGCCTGGCCATGGCGCCGCTGTAYGACGARCCCTTCATGGCGGCCGTGCCCAGCACGCACCCCCTGGCGGCCAAGAAGTCGGTCACGGCTGCCGAGCTGAAAAACGAGACCATGCTGCTGCTSGGSRCSGGCCAYTGCTTYCGSGACCAYGTGCTSGAGGTSTGCCCCGAGTTCGCGCGCTTYKCGAGCAAYGCCGAGGGCATCCGCAAGWSSTTYGAGGGCTCGTCGCTSGAGACCATCAAGCACATGGTGGCMKCSGGYATGGGSGTGACGCTGGTGCCRCGCCTGTCGGTGCCGCGCGATGCGTTGCTCACGGTGTCGCGCCGCCGTAAGAGCGACGAGACCTACATCCGCTACCTGCCCATCCGTGAGGAAGACGGTGGCCCGCCGCCCGTGCGCCGCGTGGTGCTGGCGTGGCGCCGCAGCTTCACGCGCTACGAAGCCATTGCCGCCCTGCGCAACGCCATCTATGCGTGCGAGCTGCCAGGCGTGACGCGACTGTCCTGAACGGCTGCTGGGCACTGATTCGCTTCCTGGAATCGGCGCTACACTCCCGCCGCCCCTGCGCAGGTCCACCCGGCCCGGGCAGGCCCTGCTCCACGGCGCCCTCTGCCCATCGGCGGTCGGTGCCTTTGCCCCCACAAGAGGTTCCAATGAAGACGCTTTGGCTCACCGCCACGCTGGTTGCCGCCCTGACGGCTTGCTCCACCCCCACCCCCCCACCCGTAGCCCAGACGCTGAAGAAGCCTGCGCTCGACCGCATTGCGGCCGCGCCTGCCGCCGCTGCAGCAGCGGACTTCCGACAGTTCCTGGCGCTGGCTGCACAGATGCAGCCGCAGCTGCAGACCGCCGTGTCGGCTTACCTGGCGCACAAGCCCTTAGTGGGTGATGACCTGGTCAACATCAGCCGCTTGCTGGGGCTGCACAACCGCTTGCGCAACCAGGCGGCGGTGATCGACGCCACGGCGAAGATGGTGGCCATTCCCACGGTGCGGGCCGATAAGGTGCCGCCGCACGAAGACAAGCACATCATCGCGTTCGGTGCCTTGGTCGAAGGGATGGCCAAGGACTTTGGCCTGCAGTACCGCAATGTGGACAACCGCATCTTTGAAGTGAAGCTGCCCGGCAGTGGCCCCGAAGAATTCGGCATCCTCACCCATGCCGACGTGGTGCCCGTGGTGGCCGACGAATGGGTGCTGGACGATGGCACGAAGCTTGACCCCTTCCAGCTGACCCGCGTGGGCGGCAACTTGTATGGCCGGGGCTCCATCGACGACAAGGGCTCCATCGCTACCGTGCTGTTTGCGATGAAAGCCGTCAAGGACAGCGGCCTGCCGCTGGCGCGCACCATCCGACTCATGATCGAAACCACCGAGGAAACCGGTGGCGACGCGATGAAGTACTACCGCGCCAAGACCTCTCTGCCTGAGTACAACATCGTGCTCGATAGCAAATATCCTGCGGTGGTGGCCGAGAAGGGCTCGGGCGCGCTGCGCACCACCTTTGCCTTGGGCGCCGCTGCAGGCAACCAGCCCACCATCGTGGCCATGGCGGGCGCCGCATCGGCCAACGCCGTGCCCCAGACGGCCACGGCCCGCCTGCGTGGCGGCAACGCCGATGCCACCACCCGCCGGCTCAGCGCTGGCAAGGACGCCTTTATCGGCAAATACACCAGCCAGGGCGGCAAGTTCAGCATCGATGTGGCGCGTGAAGGCGCAGACGTCTTGGTCAAGGTCACGGGCGCATCGGCCCACGGCTCGCGCCCCGAAGAAGGCGTGAATCCGCTGCCGCGCCTGGCGCTGTTCCTCAAGGAGTCGGGCCTAGTGCTGGCCCCCAACGGCTACGCACAGGCTGTGCGTTACCTCACAGACCTGTATGGCACCGACTACCTGGGTCGTACGATGGGGCTGGCCTACAGCGATGACTTCATGGGCCCGCTCACGATGTCTCCCAACCTCATCCGCGAAAAGGATGGCAAGGTCGATGTGCTGGTGAACGTGCGCATGCCCCGGGGCAACACGCCCGAAGCACTGGCCAAAGCCACCACCGAACGCATCAAGGCCTGGGGCACCCAGGCCGGTGTGGCGGTGGAGGTGGACCACAACCAAGGCAACTGGATGGCCCGCGACCCCAAGGGCGCCTGGCTGGCCACGTTGCTCAACACCTTTGGCGACACCACCGGCCTCGAAGCCAAGCCCGTGCCCACGGCCGGCAGCACCACCGCCAAGCTGATGCCCAACGCCATCAACTTTGGCCCTGCCATGCCTGGCAAGAAGTACACCGCCCACAATGCCAAAGAGTTCAAGGAAGTGGCGGACCTGGATGCCGACATGCAGATGTTCACCGAGATGCTGGTGCGCATTGGCAACTTGCCGCACATGCAATAAGCCTGCGGGGCTTGGCTCCGCTTGCGTTTTCTTAACCCAGGTGCAAGGCATCGGCCTTGGCTGACACTGGGGGCCAGGCGCTTGCGCTACAGTATTTGAGGACCCCGCACAGCGCGGGGTGTTTCATGTTCTCCGCACGGAAGGAACCTCCCCATGGCCAAAGCTCCTGGCAAAGCCGCATCCGGCAAAACCTCTGCCCCCAGCATCAACATCGGCATCAGCGACAAGGATCGCGCTGCCATCGCTCAGGGCCTGTYGCGCCTGCTGGCCGACACCTACACGCTGTACCTCACCACCCACAACTTCCACTGGAACGTCACGGGCCCCATGTTCAACACCCTGCACACCATGTTCATGGCGCAGTACACAGAATTGTGGAACGCGGTGGATCCGATTGCCGAGCGCATCCGCTCGCTGGGCCATGTGGCACCAGGTTCTTATGCCGAGTTTGGCAAGCTGGCGACGGTGCCCGACGCACCCGCCAAGCCCCCCAAGGCGCTGGACATGGTGCGTGTGCTGGTTGAGGGCCACGAAGCCGTGGCCCGCACGGCGCGCAGCCTGTTCCCTCTGGCCGACAAGGCCAGCGACGAGCCCACGGCCGACCTGCTGACCCAGCGCCTCACGGTGCACGAACAGACGGCGTGGATGCTGCGCTCGCTGCTGGAAGAATAAAAAGGGCTCTCCTTCCGCTGCGCGCGTCGGCCGACGCACGGCCCGGCTGCGCGCGGCGGAGATGGCACAGGCGCGCAGAATAGCGCCTTGTCCTACACGGCGCAGCACGGTCGCCTGCGCATGATGCGGGTTTTGGTCATGCTCCCTTCCCGCAGGACGGCATGGCGGATCAACTCCCTGTGATGTATGCGAATCCTGTACGTTGAAGACAACCCGGAGCTGCGCGAGACCATCGGCATGCTCATGGAAGGCGAAGGCCGGACGGTCACGCCCTGCGCCTCTGCCGAAGAGGCGCTGGCGCTGGATGCTGGCGACCCCTTTGACGTGCTGGTGACCGATGTCAGCCTGCCCGGCCTTTCGGGCACGGATCTGGCCCGCCAGCTGCTGGCAGATGATCCGCAGCGCTGGGTGGTGCTGTGCTCCGGGTATGAACTGGGCAGCCATCCGAGCAATTGGGGGCCGAACGTGCGCGCCTTGCTCAAACCCTTCGAACTGGAAGAGCTGGAGCAGCTGCTCGATTCCATCCAAAGCGCGCTGGCCTCGGCCGCCGGCTGACGTTTGCGGGCACCGCCCGCTCGCGGTTTGTCTCCCCCCCTTGTCATATCACCCTGGTAGCGCCTTCACGGCTTCCGGCGGTCGGCTTGTCTGCTGGTGGGCACGCTGGCTGCGCGTGCTTGACATGGTCAACTGCGGTGCGGGCGCGCTGGCGAATGGCGCGGCAGTGTCACCTGGAAGGTGGTGACATTGTCTTGCGACCTGGCTTCGATGGTTCCACGGTGGGCCCGCACGATCTGGTGTGCAATAAAAAGCCCCAGCCCCAGACCCTGGTGGCGGCCAGGCTCGCGTTCTCCTCCCCGGAAAGGGTCGAACAAATGCGGTAACAGCTCGGGGGGGATGGTGCCGCCGTTGGCCACCGTGATGCTCACCTGCTCGGGGCGGGTCCCGTCCACCGCAATTCGTACGGGGTGGTCGGCGCTGCCGTGGTGCAGTGCATTGCCGACCAGATTGGTGACCACTTGACACAGGCGCTCCGCATCCCAGGTGCCTGCCAGGTCTCCCTGCAGGGTGGAATCGATGGGGCGTTCCGGGTGGCTGGTGGCCACCTCGTCCAGCGTGCGCTGCACCAGCGCCTGCATGTGGGCAGGGCCCAACTGAAGGGCCAGCCCACCCGCCTGGCGGATGCGGGTCACGTCCAGCAGGTCTTCGATCATGTGGCCCATGCGCTGGCTGGCGCCCAGCACCCGGTCGGCCATGAGTACCGCCTTGTCGGGGGGCGGCCGCCGCTTGAGCACGGTGGCCGCCGCGACGATGGACTGCAGCGGTGTGCGCAGGTCGTGGCTCAGCACGGCCATGAACATTTCGTTGATGCGCAAGGCCTCGGTGCGCGCTCGCAGCTCGTGCGCCAGCGCCTGCTTGCGCCGGTGCAGTTCAAAGAACACGCTCGCCTTGTTGGTGAGCATGTGCGGGTCGATGGGTTTGTAGAGAAAGTCCACCGCCCCGCTCTCGTACCCCCGGAACTGCCAGTTCTGCTCGCGTGAGCCCGCCGTCATGAAGATGAGCGGAATGTGCCGGGTGCGCTCGCTGCCCCGGATCAGTTCCGCCAGCTCGAAGCCGTTCATGTCGGGCATCTGCACGTCCAGCAAGGCCAGGGCCACGTCGTCATGCGCCAGCAGCAGTTCCAGGGCCTCGGGGCCCGACTGGGCTTTGAGGATGTCCAGCCCGTCGCGTTGCAGCAGCGCCTCCAGGGCGATCAGGTTTTCCTCGACATCGTCAACGAGCAGGCATTTTGTGCGGTCGGTCTGGGGCATGGGCGGTGGGGAGGGTGGGTGGGGTTCTCAAAGAGGGACGCATGCGCCCGTATCAAAGCTGCTGGCGCTGGTGCAGGTCTGCCAGCAGCCTTGCAATGCCTTCAGGGGGCAGGATGTGGTCAACCGCCAAGGCCGCGATGGCCGCCTGCGGCATGGTGGGCATGCTGGCGCTGGCGGGGTCTTGCACGATGGTGAGGCCGCCCGCCGCCTGAATGGCCTGTAGGCCGTGCACGCCGTCTTCGTTGGCGCCCGACAGCAGGACGCCCACCAGCCGGGGGCCGTAGTGGTCTGCCGCCGATTCGAACAGCACGTCGATGGAGGGGCGGGAAAAATGCAGGGGAGGGTCCACCGACAGCCCCACATGCGGGCGCTGGGGCCCACCGTCAACCAGCAGGTGGTAGTCCGGGGGCGCAAAGCTCACCGACCCTGGCGTGATGGCATCCTTGTCCTGCGCCTCGCGCAGCGGCAGGGCGCAGCGGGGCTGAAAAATCTCCACCAGCAGGCTGCGCCGGTCCCGGGGCAGGTGCAGCACCACCAGCACCGCCGCCTGCAGCGTGGCGGGCAGTGCTGGCAGCAGCTCCAGCAAGGCATCGATACCGCCCGAAGACCCGCCCACCACGATGGCGGCGTAGCCCTCGGGGGGCACTGGCCTGGGTGTGTGGGCTGGGCTGCTCACAGCCCGGCCTTCTTGCGGTAGATGCGGCCTTGCAGCACGAAGTCGTCGAACGCATCGGTGTGCGCCGAAAACCGCAGCGACTCCTTGGAGCCCAGGCCCAGAAACCCCCGGTGGCACAGCGACTCGCGGAACAGCCCCAGGGCGCGGTCCTGCAGGTCGCGCTCGAAGTAAATGAGCACATTGCGGCAGGACACCAGATGGACCTCGGCAAACACGCTGTCGGTGGCCAGGCTGTGGTCAGAGAACACCATGTGCTCGCGCAAGCCCTTGTCGAACACCACGCGGCCATAGCCGGCAGCGTAGTAGTCCGACAACGAGCTGCGGGCGCCGGAGCGCGCATGGTTCTCGGTGAAGGCAGGCACCCGGGACAGGTCGAACACACCCGCCTCGGCGGCGCGCAGCGCGTGCGGGTTGATGTCCGTGGCGTAGATCAGCGTGCGGTCCAGCAGGCCTTCTTCCTGCAGCAGGATGGCCAGCGAATACACCTCTTCTCCCGCGCTGCACCCGGCCACCCAGACCTTGAGCGACGGGTAGGTGCGCAGCAGTGGCACCACCTCCTGGCGCAGCGCCTGGAAGTAGCTGGGGTCGCGGAACATGTCGCTCACCTGCACGGTGAGGTATTCGAGCAGCGCAGGGAACACGGCGGGCTCGTGCAGCACGCGGTCCTGCAGCTGCGACAGCGTCTTGCAGTCGAACTGGACCAGCGCCGACGCCAGCCGCCGCTTGAGCGACGCCTGTGCGTAGCCCCTGAAGTCGTAGTGGYAGCGGTGGTAGATGGCATCGATCAGCAGGCGCTGCTCGATGTCTGCCGTGCGGGCCTTGCGATGGGGCATGGCGGGGCCTACTTGGGCATCCACACCCGCACCAGGGACAGCAGCTTCTCCACGTCCAGCGGTTTGGCGATGTAGTCATTGGCCCCGGCGGCCAGGCATTTTTCCTGGTCGTCCTTCATGGCCTTGGCGGTCAGCGCGATGATGGGCAGGCGGCGCCACTCGGGGCGGTTGCGGATCTCGCGCATGGCGGTGTAACCGTCCATCTCCGGCATCATGATGTCCATCAGCACCAGGTCAATCGCGGGGTGGCCGCCGCTGCCGGCGCGCTCCAGCGCCTGCAGGGCCTCCAGGCCGTTGCGCGCGATCTCCACGCGGATGCCGGTGGGCTCCAGGATGCTGGAGAGCGCAAACACGTTGCGCACATCGTCTTCCACCACCAGCACGTTGCGGCCTTCCAGGGCAGTCTCGCGGTTGCGGGCCACCTGCAGCATCTGGCGGTGCTCTGCCGACAGCTCCGACTCCACCTGGTGCAGGAACAGCGTGACCTCGTCGAGCAGCCGCTCGGGGGAGCGGGCGTCCTTGATGATGATGGACTTGGAGAACCGGCGCAGCTGCTGCTCCTCGTCGCGCGACAGGGCGCGGCCTGTGTACACGATGACGGGCGGGAAGGAGACGCCGTCCTGCTCCGTCATCTGCTGCAGCAATTCGTAGCCGCTCAGGTCGGGCAGGTTCAGGTCCATCACCATGCAGTCAAAGGTGGAGCCGCGCAGGTGCGCCAGCGCCTCGGCTGCCGTGCCGGCGCCCACGATCTCCACGTCGTCGTTGGTGAGCAGGTGGCGCACGCTCTCGCGCTGGCGTTCGTCGTCTTCCACCACCAGCACGCGCCGCAGGTTCTGGGTGAACTTGGCTTCCAGCCGCTGCAGGGCATGCACCAGTTCGTCGCGCTTGACGGGCTTGAGGGCGTAGCCCACGGCGCCCCGGCCCAAGGCCTCTTGCGAGTAATCTGCCACCGAGACCACGTGCACCGGGATGTGGCGGGTGGCCGGGTTGCGCTTGAGCTGGTCGAGCACGCCCAGGCCCGAGAAGTCGGGCAGGTTCACGTCCAGCACGATGGCGCTGGGCAGGCTGTGTACCGCATAGGCCAGACCGTCCGCCGCGTTGTGGGCCAGGTGGCAGTCAAAGTCCATCTCACCGGCGAGGTCGCTCAGGATCTGCGCAAAGCGCACGTCGTCCTCAATCACCAGAATGCTGCGCGCGCTCGCGCGGCGCGGGGCTGCGGGTGCGGTGGGGGCCGCCACGGGTGGCAACGCGGGGGCTGAAGCAGCCGGTGCGACGACCGGTGCCGTCGCGTGGGCTGGCGCAGGCGCCGCCACCGGCATTGCGGGTTCAGCTTCAGGCGACGAAGGCACCAGCTTCTGGGGCAGGACCAGGGTGAATACGCTGCCCTCGCCCGGCGTGCTGTGCACGTGGATGGACCCACCCAGCAGCTGAGCCAGATCGCGCGAGATCGACAGGCCCAGGCCCGTGCCGCCGTACTTGCGGTGGGTGCTGCCATCGGCCTGGCGGAAGGCTTCGAAGATCAGTTCCTGCTGGTGTGCCGGAATGCCGATGCCCGTGTCCTTGACGGCAAACGACAGGGTGTCGTCCGGGTTGCGCGACACATGCAGCGCCACCGAGCCTTTCTCGGTGAACTTGAGCGCGTTGGACAGCAGGTTCTTGAGCACCTGCCCAAGGCGCTGCGGGTCGGTGTCCAGCGTGGCGGGTGCGTCGGGCGCGACGGTGGCAGTGAACGTCAGGCCCTTTTCTTGCGCCAGCGGGCGCAGCGGGTCGATCAGGGTTTGCAGGGCCTTGGACAGCGTCACCGTTTCCACCGACACGGTGGCCTGGCCGGCCTCGATCTTGGACAGGTCGAGGATGTCGTTGATGAGTGCCAGCAGGTCGTTGCCCGCCGCGTAGATGGTCTGCGCGTACTTCACCTGCTCGGCGCTCAGGTTGCCTGGCTTGTTGTCGGACAGCAGTTTGGCGAGGATCAGGGTGGAGTTGAGCGGTGTGCGCAGCTCGTGGCTCATGTTGGCCAGGAACTCGCTCTTGTACTGGCTGGCCAGCTCCAGTTCGCGCGCCTTGTCCGTCATGGCGCTTTGGGCGCGCAGCAGTTGCTCGCGCTGGTATTCCAGCTGCTGGGTCTGCGCCTCCAGGTGGGCGTTGGTCTGCTCCAGCTCGGTCTGCTGCACCTCCATCTGGGCCTGCGACTCTTGCAGGATGCGGCTTTGCTGCTCCAGCTCCTCGTTGCTCACGCGCAGCTCTTCTTGCTGGGTCTGCAGCTCTTCGGACTGGCGCTGGGTTTCTTCCAGCAAGGCTTCCAGGCGGTTGCRGTCAATCCCCGCGCGGATCGCCACCGCCAGAATGCCCGAGGCGCGTTCCATCAGGGTGCGCTCAGGCTCGGTCAGCGGGCGATGAAAGCCCAGCTCGATCACGGCAAACACTTCGCCGTTCTCGATGGCGGGGGCCAGCAGCAGCTCGGTTGGCGCGGACTGGCCGGTGCTGGACGACACCATCAGGTGCCCGGCGGGCACATCGCGCACATGCAGCATCTGGCGCGAGCGCGCGACCTGGCCCACCAGGCCTTCGCCGGGCAGCAGGCGCTGCTCCAGCCGTTCGCGGGGCAGGGCGTAGCCACCAAACAGGGTGAGCGCGCCGTTGCAGTCGGCCACATAGCCGGCCCCCACGGCCGCGCGCAGGTATTGCGCCAGGTATTCGAGCGTGAGCTGGCCCAGGTCCTCCAGCCGGTGGTCGCCCTGGATGCGCTGGCTCAGCCCGTTGAGGCCGGCCGCCACCCAGGACTGCTGCGCCTTGAGGCGGTACTCCCGTGCATTGGCGGCGGCCGACAGGCAGATGAGCACCAGCAGCACGAACGAGCCGCCCCAGGAGTAGTAGGTGGACATCGAGGCCGCCTCTACCCACTGCTTGCGGTCACTTTCCAGCTGCTGGTTCAGCAGCGTGGACAGGTCCGATGCCAGGTCGCGGATGCGGTCCATCAGCACCCTGCCGGCATCACTGCGGGTTACGGCCACGGCGGCCTCCTGGCCTTTTGAGCGGCGCAGTTCAATGGTCTCGCCCAGCTCGCGCAGTTTTTCGTGGTGCAGGTCGTCGATCTGCACGACGAGGCGGCGCTGCACGGCGCTGTCGTTCGTCAGCTCCTTGAGGCGCGCCATATTGCGCTCCATGGCGCCCAGCGACAGGTTGTAGGGCTGCAGATAGGTGTCGTCCCCCGTCAGCAGATAGCCGCGTTGCCCGGTCTCGGCGTCTTTCAGCGAGGACACGAACAGGTTGAGGTGGCGCATGGTCACCGTGGTTTCGTCCATGGCTTCCACCGCTTGCGCGCGCACCTGGGCGGTGCGGAAGTTCACCAGCGCGATCAGCACCGTGGCGAGGGCAGCAATCACAAATCCCACCAGCATTCCGCGGGGGACAGCAAAACGCGTGGCGGCCTGGGAGGTCGATGTATGGGGCATGCGTTGGTGCCCCAGGGGGCGGTGCGTTGGGGGAACGAGCGGAGACTTTAACGGGTTTTGTGCTCGCGCTGGGGCCGTTACCTGGCCCCGGCGATGCGTGCCCCAGTCGCGGCGCTGCTGCTACATTCTGTGCGCCCGTGGCCCGCCACCCGCCGCAGCGTCTTGCTGCGGAGCCTGCTCTTGTAATGGTCCCATCATGTCGTCGTCCCCTGTTTCCCCCCGCAGCCGTTTTTCGCTCTATCTCGACCTGATCCGCTGGGACCGCCCCGCTGGCTGGCTGGTGTGCCTGTGGCCCACGCTGAGCGCGCTGTGGATTGCGGCCGAGGGGTTCCCGGGCTGGCACCTGCTGGCGGTGTTTGTGCTGGGCACCATCCTCATGCGTAGCGCAGGCTGCTGTGTGAACGACGTGGCCGACCGCGACTTTGACAAACACGTCAAGCGCACGGCGCAGCGCCCGGTCACCACCGGTGCGGTGTCGGTGAAGGAGGCGCTGGGCCTGGGGGCGGTGCTGGCGCTGGTGTCATTTGGCCTGGTGCTCACCACCAACACCGCCGCCATCGCCTGGTCGGTGCCCGCCGTGCTGGTGGCCATTGCCTACCCGTTCACCAAGCGCATCATCTCCATGCCCCAGGCGGTGCTGGGCATTGCGTTCAACTTCGGCATCGTCATCGCGTTTGCCGCCGTGCAGGGCAGCGTGCCTGCGGTGGCGTGGTGGATGTGGCTGGGCAATATGTTCTGGGTGCTGGCCTACGACACCGAATACGCCATGGTGGACCGCGACGACGACCTCAAGATCGGCATCAAGACCTCGGCCATCACCCTCGGGCGGCTGGATGTGGCCGCCATCGTGGTGTTTTATCTGCTTTTCTTGGGTATTTGGGCGGTAGTGCTACAACCGTATGCCTTGGGCGCTATATTTTATGTAGCGCTTGCGGTGGCGCTGGCCCAGGCCGTGTGGCACTTCACCCTGATCCGCACCCGCACCCGCGAGGGCTGCTTCAAGGCGTTCCGCATCAACCACTGGCTGGGCGCCACGGTGTTTGCGGGCATTGCGGGCAGCTATCTGGTGCGGGTGGTGCTCACAAATTAATAGCAGTCAGCGCTTGATCGACTAGCGCTACCGCCCCAAAACATCAAGATCCGAACTCGTTGCCGAGTTCGTTGGCACGCTTTTCGGCAGCGCGCATGGCGGCCTCGAACGCCTGCGACACGCCGCTGGCTTCCATCGACTGCAGGGCGGCATAGGTGGTGCCGCCCTTGGAGGTGACCCGTTCACGCAGCACGGCCGGGGGTTCATGGGAGCGGCGAGCCAGCTCCGAGGCGCCCACAAAGGTGCCCACGGCCAGCTGGTGCGCCTGCGCTTCGGTCAGGCCCATGCCCACACCGGCGCGCGTCATGGCTTCGAGGAAATAGAACACATAGGCCGGGCCCGAGCCCGAGAGGGCGGTGACAGCGTCCAGCTGGGTCTCGCTCTCTACCCACAGGAATTCGCCGGTGGACGCCATGATGGACTCCACGCTCTGGCGTTCGGCGCTGGTCACGGCGGGGCGTGCGTAGATCGCGCTCATGCCCTTGCCCACCAGCGCGGGCGTGTTGGGCATGGTGCGCACGATGCGCTCGGTGCTCAGCCACTGGGCGATGCTGTCCGAGCGGATGCCCGCCGCCACGCTCAGGTGCAGGGCCTGCTGGGTGTGCGCCTTGGCCTGTGCGGCGGCGTCCTTGAAGGTCTGGGGCTTGRCCGCCCAGACCACGATGCTGGCGCGCTGCAGTGCAGCGCCCGCCTCGGGCTGCGCCGTGAGTCCAAAGTTCTTGAGCAACGCCTCGCGCGTGGGGGCGTGGGGCTCGACCACCTCGATCTGGCTCACGGGGTGGCCCTGGCCGATCAGGCCGCCGATGATGGCGCTGGCCATGTTGCCGCCGCCGATGAAGGCGATGGTGGGGAGGTTTGGGGAGGCAGTGGTCTGGCTCATGGTGCGTGCAGGCAAGGTGGCAAACAAGGAAGGGCCACGATGGTAGCGCCGCCGGGCCGTCAGTCCATGTCTGCAGCGGCGACAGCGGCAGGACTCATGGGAGGAAAGACGGGCTACTGGGACGGCAGAGACCTTGTCACCCCAGCGCCGCGGGGACCTCAGGCTGCCGTAGTTTGGCGCACCGCATGCTCCCAGTTCGCCATCAGCTCCTGCGCACGCGCGCTGCCGAGCGTGGGCACAAAGCGGCGGTCGGCGCGCCACAGCCGCGAGAGTTCATCCGTGCTGCGGTACACGCCGCTCGACAGCCCTGCCAGGTAGGCCGCGCCCAAAGCGGTGGTCTCGATGACTGCAGGCCGCACCACCGGRATGCCCAGYAGGTCGGCCTGGAACTGCATCAGCARGTCGTTSAYGCWSGCGCCGCCGTCCACRCGCAGCTCGCYCACSGGGGCGCCGCCGGCGGCCACAGCRTCGCGGCTCATGGCCAGCAGCAGGGCGGCGCTCTGGTAGGCAATGCTTTCGAGCGCCGCGCGCGCAATGTGGCCCAGCGTGGTGCCACGCGTGAGGCCCGTGATGGTGCCGCGTGCGTCAGGCTTCCAGTACGGGGCGCCCAGGCCGGTGAAGGCGGGCACCATCATCACGCCGCCCGAATCGGGCACGCTTTGGGCCAGTGACTCCACCTCGTTGCTGGTGGAGATGGCGCGCAGGCCGTCGCGCAGCCACTGCACCACCGCGCCGCCGACAAACACACTGCCTTCCATGGCGAATTCGGGCTGCGTGCCCGGCTGCGCCGCGCTGGTGGTGAGCAGGCCGTTTTGCGATGTCTGGAACGTGCCGCCTGTGTGCATGAGCATGAAGCAGCCCGTGCCATAGGTGTTCTTGGCCATGCCGGCGGTGAAGCAGGCCTGGCCGAACAGCGCGCTTTGCTGGTCGCCCGCCACGCCGCCAATGCGGATGGCGTGGCCCAGCAGGTCGGCCGCGATGTCGCCAAAGTGGGCGCTGGACGGCAGCACCTCGGGCATCAGCGCCTTGGGAATGCGCAGCAGCGCCAGCAGCTCGTCGTCCCACTGGTTGGTGTGCACATTGAACAGCATGGTGCGCGAGGCGTTGCTCACATCCGTCACGTGCACTTTGCCGTGGGTGAGCTTCCACATCAGCCAGCTGTCCACCGTGCCAAAGGCCAGCTCGCCGCGCTCGGCCGCTTGCCGCGCGCCGGGCACATGGTCCAGCATCCACTGCAGTTTGGTGCCGGAGAAGTAGGCGTCCACCAGCAGGCCGGTCTTGGCCTGGATGGTGGCGGCATGGCCTTGTTCGCGCAGCTGGGCGCAGGCGGGTTCGGCGCGCCGGTCCTGCCACACGATGGCGTGGTGCACGGGCTGGCCGGTCTGGCGGTTCCACAGCACGGTGGTCTCGCGCTGGTTGGTGATGCCGACAGCGCGTATGTCGCTGGCCGCAATGCCCGCCTTGGCCAGCGCATCGCGTGCGGTGGCGAGCTGGGTGCGCCAGATCTCCAGCGGGTCGTGCTCCACCCAGCCGGGCTGGGGGTAGATCTGCGGCAGCTCCAGCTGCGCCTGCGCCACGATGTGGCCGCTTTCGTCAAAAACGATGCTGCGGGAGCTGGAGGTGCCTTGGTCGAGAGCGAGCAGGTAGGTCATGAGGGCAAAGGATAGGTGAAGCTACGCAGCTACCGTGCAGATGACTTCAGCATCTTGCAGAAGGGCCGGGAAGGGCTCGGGCGGCGGTGCGTCGGTGAACAGGCGGTCGATCTGCGCCAGCGTGGCCAGTTGCACCATCGCCGGGCGGTTGAATTTGCTGAAGTCGGCCGCCAGCCAGACCTCCCGCGCGTGCTCGATGATGGTTTGCGCCACCTTCACCTCGCGGTAGTCGAAGTCGCGCAGCGACCCGTCCGGCTCGATGCCCGAAATGCCGATGAGCGCAATGTCCACCTTGAACTGGCGGATGAAGTCCACCGCCGCTTCGCCCACGATGCCCCGGTCACGGGCGCGCACCACGCCGCCGGCCACGATGACCTCGCACTCGGGGTTGCCGCTCAGGATCGCGGCCACATTGAGGTTGTTGGTGATCACGCGCAGGCCCCGGTGGTGCAGCAGCGCCTTGGCAATGGCCTCGGTGGTGGTGCCGATGTTCAGGATCAGCGAGCAGTCGTTGGGTACCTGTTCGGCCACGGCGCGCGCAATGCGCGCTTTGCCTTCGGCATGCAGGTTTTCGCGCTGGGTGTGCGCCAGGTTCTCCACCGTGGAGCTGGGCACGCGCACGCCGCCATGAAAGCGCGTGAGCAGTCCCGACTCCGCCAGGCGCTGCACATCGCGGCGCACCGTCTGCAGCGTGACCCCCAGGGTGTCGGCAAGTTGTTCCACCGTGGCGGACTTGCGCGCGCGCACTTCTTCGAGGAGTTGGAGTTGGCGGGGATTGGTGTTCACGGTGGGGGTGTTGTGCGCAGTGTTATGTCACCGAATCGTAACGAATCTGAAACATTCGCTTTGGTGCCCGGTGGCACGCTAAAGACTGTAAATCGAACAAAAACGAATTGATTAAGGGTAAACCTTGATTCGATTCGAACAAAAAGGAACAAAAATGAAAAAGATCGAAATTTGAGGGCTGCCGTGCGTGTGTGCAGCCCTTTCACACAGGCCTCAGGGCCGGAAGAGGATGCTTCATGCAGCTGGCGTTGGACAGCATCAGCAAAAAAGTCGGGGCGCAGACCTGGCTGTACGACATGAACCTGTCGCTTCAGCCCAATGCCGTGACGGTATTGCTGGGAGCGACCCAGGCGGGCAAGACCAGCCTGATGCGCATCATGGCCGGGCTGGATACGCCCACGTCGGGCACCGTCAAGGTCGATGGTGTGGATGTGACTGGCATGCCCGTGC
Source organism: Acidovorax sp. LjRoot204 (assembly GCF_056175785.1). NCBI lineage: Bacteria > Pseudomonadati > Pseudomonadota > Betaproteobacteria > Burkholderiales > Comamonadaceae > Acidovorax > Acidovorax sp. LjRoot204. Next base: position 6,865 of record NZ_JBGFFF010000002.1, on the reverse strand, counting down.
GCGACCGCAATGTGGCCATGGTGTACCAGCAGTTCATCAACTACCCCTCGATGAAGGTGGCGGCCAACATTGCGTCGCCCCTGAAGCTGCGCGGTGAAAAGAACATCGACGCCAGGGTGCGTGAGATTGCGAGCCGCCTGCACATCGACATGTTTCTGGATCGTTACCCGGCCGAACTCTCCGGCGGGCAGCAGCAGCGYGTGGCGCTGGCGCGYGCGCTGGCCAAGRRYGCGCCGCTGATGCTGCTSGAYGARCCGCTGGTGAACCTSGACTACAAGCTGCGCGAAGAACTGCGCGAGGAGCTGACCCAGCTGTTTGCCGCCGGCCAGTCCACCGTGGTCTATGCCACCACCGAGCCGGGCGAGGCCCTGCTGTTGGGTGGCTACACCGCAGTGCTTGACGAAGGTCAGTTGCTGCAGTACGGCCCCACCGCCGAGGTGTTCCATTCCCCCAATTCGCTGCGTGTGGCGCGCGCTTTCAGCGACCCGCCCATGAACCTCATTGCTGCCTCGGCGGCCCCTTCCGGGGTGCGTCTGCAGGGTGGGGTGGAGCTGGCCGTGCATCTGCCGCAAGGGGTGGCCACGGCCGCAGGGCTCACGGCAGGCGTGCGCGCCAGTGCGCTGCGCGTGGTGGCCCGCCCGGGTGACATCAGTGTGGGCGGAGTGGTCGAGCTGGCCGAAATTTCGGGCTCCGACACCTTTGTGCATGCGGCCACACCCTGGGGTGACCTGGTGGCGCAGTTGACCGGTGTGCATTACTTTGAACTGGGCACGCCCATCACACTGCACCTGGACCCTGCCCAGGTCTATGTGTTTGGTGCCGACGGTCGACTGGCTTGGGCGCCCGCACGGCCCGCTACTGCACAAGGAGGGCGCTGAAATGGCCCGCATCAGCCTGGACTTGGCGCATTCGTACAAGCCCAACCCGCAGCAGGACGGCGACTACGCGCTGCTGCCTTTGAAGATGGAGTTCGAGGACGGTGGTGCCTATGCGCTGCTCGGCCCCTCGGGCTGYGGCAAGACSACCATGCTCAAYATCATSTCGGGCCTGCTCGTRCCSTCGCASGGCAMGGTGMYSTTYGAYGGSCGYGACRTGACGCGCGCCASSCCSCAGGARCGCAACATYGCSCAGGTGTTCCAGTTTCCGGTGATCTACGACACCATGACSGTGGCCGAGAACCTSGCSTTYCCGCTGCGCAACCGCAAGGTGCCCGAGGACCAGATCARGMAGCGTGTGGGCGWGATYGCCGARATGCTSGAMATGAGCGGCCAGCTSAACCAGCGCGCCKCSGGCCTCGCGGCCGAYGCCAAGCAGAAGATCTCGCTSGGCCGYGGMCTGGTGCGCRSCGAYGTSKCRGCSGTGCTGTTCGACGARCCGCTSACSGTGATCGAYCCGCACCTCAAGTGGCAGCTGCGCCGCAAGCTCAAGCAGATCCACCRCGARCTCAAGCTCACGCTGATCTACGTGACSCACGACCAGGTGGAGGCACTGACCTTTGCCGACCAGGTGGTGGTGATGACGCGCGGCAAGGCCGTGCAGGTGGGGTCGGCCGATGCCTTGTTCGAGCGGCCTGCGCACACTTTTGTGGGGCACTTCATTGGCTCGCCAGGCATGAACTTCTTGCCTGCGAACAGCGAGGGCGACAGCCTCACTGTGGCCGGGCACCGCCTGGCCAGCCCCGTGGGCCGTGCGCTGCCTAACGGTGACCTGCAGGTCGGCATCCGGCCCGAATACCTGACGCTGGCCCAACCGCAGCAGCCGGGCGCATTGCCTTGCAACGTGGTGCAAGTGCAGGACATCGGCACCTACCAGATGCTGACCGCCAAGGTGGGCGAGCACACCGTCAAGGCGCGCTTCACGCCCGAGACGCGGCTTCCATCGGCCGGCGACACGGCATGGCTGCAGGTGCTGGGAACCCACACCTGCTTCTACCAGAACGAGCAGTTGCTGACCGCGGAGGTCGCCCCATGAGCGCCGCCCGGCCGCCCGAAGGCGCTCAGCACCGCAGTGCGCAGCAAGGAGGTTTCCAATGAGTACCACGACCAAACCCGTGAACCAGAAGGCCTGGTTCCTGATCCTGCCCGTGATTTTGTGTGTGGCCTTCTCAGCCATCCTGCCGCTGATGACGGTGGTGAACTACTCGGTGCAAGACATCATCAGCCCCGAGCGCCGTGTCTTCGTGGGCACGGAATGGTTCGTACAGGTGATGCGCGACGAGGAACTTCACGCCGCGCTGCTGCGCCAGCTCACCTTCTCGCTGGCTGTGCTGGCGGTGGAGATTCCGCTGGGCATTCTGCTGGCRCTGTCCATGCCKGCSMAGGGCTGGAAGTCKTCGGCSGTGCTGGTGGTGGTGGYGCTGTCGYTGCTGATCCCCTGGAACGTGGTGGGCACCATCTGGCAGATCTATGGCCGTGCCGACATCGGCCTCATGGGCAGGCTGCTGCAAGAGGTGGGCATCGAATACAGCTACACCGGCAACGCCACGCAGGCCTGGCTCACGGTGCTGCTGATGGATGTGTGGCACTGGACGCCGCTGGTCGCGCTGCTGGCCTTTGCCGGGTTGCGCTCCATCCCCGACGCGTACTACCAGGCGGCACGCATCGATGGCGCCAGCAAGTTCGCGGTGTTCCGCTACATCCAGCTGCCCAAGATGCGYGGCGTGCTGATGATYGCGGTGCTGCTGCGCTTCATGGACAGCTTCATGATCTACACCGAGCCGTTCGTGCTGACCGGCGGCGGRCCGGGCAATGCCACCACCTTCTTGAGCCAGTACTTGACGACCAAGGCCGTGGGCCAGTTCGACCTGGGCCCTGCCGCAGCGTTTTCGCTGATCTATTTCTTCATCATCCTGCTGCTGTGCTTCATCCTCTATAACTGGATGCAGCGCGTGGGTACCGCCAGCAACGAAGGAGCCGGCCATGAATGAAAAGCGCTTCCAGAAGCGGTCGATCTTCCTTGTTGTCTACCTGCTGTTCGCGCTGTTGCCCATCTACTGGATGGTCAACATGAGCTTCAAGACGAACGAGGAGATYCTTTCGACCTTCACGTTCTTTCCCCAGCACTTCACCTGGGCCAACTACAAGASCATCTTCACSGACGAGTCCTGGTAYTCGGGCTATATCAACAGCCTGATCTAYGTGGSCATCAACACGGTGATCTCGCTCACCGTGGCGCTGCCCGCTGCTTATGCCTTCAGCCGCTATCAGTTCCTGGGCGACAAGCATGTGTTCTTCTGGCTGCTGACCAACCGCATGACGCCGCCCGCCGTGTTCCTGCTGCCGTTCTTTCAGCTCTACACCACCGTGGGGCTGATGGACACGCACATTGCCGTGGCACTGGCGCACCTGCTGTTCAACGTRCCGCTGGCGGTGTGGATTCTSGAAGGCTTCATGAGCGGTATTCCGCGCGAGATCGAYGAGACGGCCTATATCGATGGCTACAGCTTTCCGCGCTTTTTCATGACCATTTTCCTGCCGCTCATCAAGGCTGGTGTGGGTGTGGCCGCGTTCTTCTGCTTCATGTTCAGCTGGGTCGAGCTGCTGCTGGCGCGCACGCTGACCAGCGTGAATGCCAAGCCCATCGTGGCCACCATGACGCGCACCGTGAGCGCCTCGGGCATGGACTGGGCGACGCTGGCCGCCGCTGGCGTGCTGACCATCGTGCCGGGTGCGATCGTGATCTGGTTTGTTCGCCACTACATCGCAAAAGGCTTTGCGATGGGGCGGGTTTGAGGAGGCAGCGACATGTTTGATTGGATGGCCTGGACGCTGCCCGTGGCGGTGTTCTTCATTTGCATCGTGCTGATGCTGATCGGTATGACAGTGTGGGAGATCAAGTCGCCCACGACGATGCGCAAGGGTTTTTTGCCGCTGGAGACAACGCGCGGTGATCGGCTGTTCATTGGGCTGTTGTCGGCGGCCTACGTGAATCTGATTTTTGTCGGCGTCAGCGGCAAGCTGGCCCAGTGGTTCAGCCTGCAGGGCGACCCGTCGATCTGGATCAGCTTTGTGTTGTCGATGGCGCTGCTGCTGCTCATCCTGCGCAAGGGGTGAGGTGTTTGCAGGCAGCCTTGGTTTCAATGGTTCCCGTCGCGCGGCTCAACCCTTCCCCGGAGCCGCGTGACCCTTGCATCCAAAGGGGAGATGACTATGAGGAGACAGGCACTATGAAGACGCGGTACACAGCGCTGGCACTGGCAGTGGCGGTCATGACGGGTCAGGCCGCCATGGCGGGCGAGGCGGAGGCCAAAAAATGGATCGACACCGAGTTCCAGCCCTCCACGCTGAGCAAGGACCAGCAGATGGCCGAAATGAAGTGGTTCATGGACGCGGCTAAGAAGCTGCAGGCCAAGGGTGTGAAGGAAATCTCGGTGGTGTCCGAGACCATCACCACCCACGAATACGAATCCAAGACGCTCGCCAAGGCGTTCGAGGAAATCACTGGCATCAAGGTCAAGCACGACCTGATCCAGGAGGGCGACGTGGTCGAGAAGCTGCAGACCTCCATGCAGTCGGGCAAGTCCATCTATGACGGCTGGATCTCGGACTCGGACCTGATCGGAACGCACTACCGCTACGGCAAGATCATGAACCTGACCGACTACATGGGCGGTGCAGGCAAGGAGTGGACCAACCCCGGCATCGACATCAAGGACTACATCGGCACCAAGTTCACGACCGGGCCAGACGGCAAGCTGTACCAGTTGCCCGACCAGCAGTTCGCCAACCTGTACTGGTTCCGCGCCGACCTGTTCGACCGCAAGGACATCAAGGACAAGTTCAAGGCCAAGTATGGCTACGACCTGGGTGTGCCGCTCAACTGGAGCGCCTATGAGGATATCGCCGAGTTCTTCACCAWCGACGTRAAGAACATCGATGGCAAGCCSATCTAYGGCCACATGGACTACGGCAAGAAGGACCCATCCCTGGGCTGGCGTTTCACCGACGCATGGCTGTCCATGGCGGGCTCTGCCGACATCGGCGCGCCCAACGGCCTGCCGATCGACGAATGGGGCATCCGTGTGGCGGACGACAAGTGCACGCCAGTGGGCGCCAGCGTGGCCCGTGGCGGTGCGACCAACTCGCCCGCAGCCGTATATGCGCTGACCAAGTACGTGGACTGGATGAAGAAGTACGCGCCCAAGGAAGCCACGGGCATGACCTTCGGCGAAGCCGGCCCCGTGCCCGCGCAAGGTCAGATCGCGCAGCAGATCTTCTGGTACACCGCCTTCACGGCCGACATGACCAAGCCCGGCCTGCCCGTGGTGAACGCCGACGGCWCGCCCAAGTGGCGCATGGCCCCCGGCCCSAACGGCCCSTACTGGAAGCAGGGCATGCAGAACGGCTACCAGGACGTGGGCTCSTGGACCTTCTTCAAGGACCATGACGCCAACAAGACGGCTGCCGCCTGGCTGTACGCCCAGTTCGTGACGGCCAAGACCACGTCGCTCAAGAAAACGCTGACGGGCCTGACCCCGATCCGCGAGAGCGACATCCAGTCCAAGGCCATGACGGACGCCGCGCCCAAGCTCGGTGGCCTGGTCGAGTTCTATCGCAGCCCGGCGCGCGTGGCATGGTCGCCTACCGGCACCAATGTGCCCGACTACCCCAAGCTGGCCCAGTTGTGGTGGAAGAACGTGGCGCAGGCGGTCACGGGCGAGAAGACTCCCCAGGGCGCCATGGACACCCTGGCCGACGAGATGGACCAGGTGATGGCCCGCCTGGAACGCGCAGGCATGGCCCACTGCGCGCCCAAGCTCAACCCCAAGAGCGACCCCAACAAGTGGCTGAGCGACAAGCAGGCCCCCTGGAAGAAGCTGGCCAATGAGAAGCCAAAGGGCGAAACCATTGCCTACGACAAGTTGCTGCAGGCGTGGAAGGACGGCAAGACGCGCTGATCCACAGATCAAGGTGTGGTTGTAACCACCATTGATCGGCAGCCAGGGCTCACAAGGTCTCTGGCTGCCTTTTTTGCTCGATACCGCCCTCGGCACCTGTGCGGCTGCGGGGCGGGTTCTCACCCCGGGAGTGTCAGGAATTCAAGGGTAAACCCTTGGTTTCTACTCCGCCCATGGACAATCACCCCATGACCATTGCCACCGCACCCCTTCCTACACGGCGCGCCGACCTCCTGGCCCGCCTCGCCCAGCCGCACCAGTATGACCTCGCCGTTATCGGCGGTGGCGCGACGGGCCTGGGGGTGGCGCTGGATGCCGCGGCGCGCGGCTTCAGCGTCGTGCTGGTGGATTCACACGATTTCGCCWAAGGAACCTCGTCCCGGGCCACCAAGCTGGTGCATGGCGGGGTCCGTTACCTGGCCCAGGGCAACATCGCGTTGGTGCGCGAGGCGCTGCATGAACGCACTACTCTGCTGCACAACGCGCCCCATCTGGCGCAACCGCTGCCCTTTGTGATGCCGTCGTACCGTTTCTGGGAAACACCCTTCTATGGCATCGGGCTGATGATGTATGACGCGCTTGCAGGCAAGGCTGGCCTGGGCGCTACGGAGTTTCTGGGGCGCGCTCGCACCCTGCAATGTCTGCCCACCGCCCGTACCGAGGGGCTCAAGGGCAGTGTCAAATATTGGGACGGCCAGTTCGATGACGCTCGCCTGGCCTTGGCGCTGGCGCGCACGGCCGCCAGCCTGGGCGCTTTGGTTGTCAATTACTGTCCTGCACGGTCGCTGGTTCACGAGGCTGGCAAGGTCGTGGGTTTTGTCTGCGAGGACGCGGACAGCGGCCAGCAATTCACGGTGCGCGCTCGGTCGGTGGTCAACGCCACGGGCGTGTGGGTGGACACCCTGCGCCAGATGGACGGCGAAGCCATCGGTCGGCCTGTCAAGCCCATGGTGGCGCCCAGCCAGGGGG